>JAJYHV010000032.1:25624-44213 GCA_021790515.1 Pseudomonadota bacterium | reverse complement strand
ACGGAATTCAGCCCGTTTGGCAGCGCAGTGTCATAGGCATTTTGTATTGACGAGGTTGTTGCGGCGTCAGTCGAAACAAAATCATTGAAAGCATAAGCACCGGCAGACGCTACAAATCCGCTGGCAGCCAAAGCTGCATCAGAAAGTGTTGGACTGTAGATTGATTGCATGACTGTTTGTGCGGCTGTGCCCACGGAAAGAGCGGCGCTTTCAAGTCTGCCAATACCCTCGACATTAAGAAATGTATTGTATACGTCGGCACCGGTTTGGATGAAACCGGCCGTTATCTGGTTGGTGGTGGCGTTGGGATTACGTAATGTTGTCACAGCATCGTAGATATCGTTGCCCACTGTCGCTGCGCCAATAACCGCCCCTGTGAGGGCGCTGTATGTGGCAACGGCCACGGCGCCGGCAGCAATCTCCGGCGCAGCAAACAAATGCAGCAGCACCGACAGCGGCGATCGTCGCGCCGGTGGATACCAATGCTTGTGCGGCGGATGCACCGCTGGGCATGTTATCGAGAACGCTGCTGTCAGCACTGGTCAGCGTGTTGTAGGATGATTTGAGCGCAAGCGCCCCGCTCAATGTCGTGATGGAGGTGATGAGCGCCTGGAGGTCGGTGATACCTCTGGGAGCCTGTCGGACTTGATTTGCCATGCCCGTTGCAACCAGAAAACGATGGATGCAAGGCGTAAAACGCAGCAAATGGTCATTCCATTGGCAAGTTTTACAACGCCGCAGACGCGGTTTCTGGTTGCAACCCAAAGGGCAGGGCGGCTGCGCGGCACATTGCATCGTTGCGAACCGCTGGTTGTGGGCAACACAACGTCGCATTTCGCGCCTTGCACTGCACCACGCAGCCATCCTGCGGGTACGACGAATCAAGTCCGACAGGCTCCTAGGCAATGAGAATGCGGCATGCTGATTCGCGGATGCCGCAGAAAGAGTTTGGGACGAAGGCAGGAAGGATGAAAGATAATTCAGCGCGATACGATCCTGAATCTCTGTTGAAACACCCGTATAACTGATAGGCGTTCCATCACTTGCCGTGGAAATGTGGATGGACGTTGTCGGGTCCATCATGACGCGGTCTACGTCGTTGCGCGCCATTATTGTGTTCAATAGCAGCAGGCTGACGTGAGACGTAACTGCCGTGAGATTTGTTGTTATTCCGCTGGTCAGGGCCAGCGCCTGCAACGTATTGAGCGTTCGCCCAAGCGAGATCTCCAAAAAAACGTATAAATCGTGCGATGCCTGCCCAGGTTGCATTCCATATGTGGAAGCTGCCGGGAGATCGGATACGGCAATGACCGGGGACGGCGCCGAAACCCCGTTCTGGGTTAGTGACAAAATGCAACTGTATCCCCTGGTGCTGCCATCGGCACCAGAAAAACACAGTGGCAATGAAATGACAACCGTACCATCTGGTGCAATCCGAAGCGGTGATAACGCCATCAACGGATTGCCGTGGCTATCCAGCAACGATAAGGCGAATCCGGAATTTATATCGAGTCCGGTTGTTGTGAGATAGGTTGGTTTTAATGCGACCGACGTTTGTGTAATTATATTCAAAGAAAGCGCATTTTGCGCTGGCTGGGTGGTGTTGCCTGACGCGATATTTGTCCCGCCTCCTCCGCAACCGGCAAGCTGTGTTGTGACGACGCCAGCGCCCAAAGTCGCTAAAAAGCGGACCAGACCGTAATTTGCAGAAATTTTTAACAGATCACGCCGTGAGTTTGAAAAACAAGGAGCAGTCAACATACAAAAACCCCATCCTCTGGCACGCACAATTATGTAGAGCTTACCGAACGCATATTACATATTAATGACTGGCGAATTCGAATCAACACCATGCCGGACCTCAAGTTTTGGATAAGAGGCTAAGCGTCATTTTAATTCATTGTCCAAAACTTTTACCGATGAGCCGAGTGTTTATCTAGTTCGTGTAATATATCAAGATATGCATTATATCTTGATGATAATATTTTATTTTCTTTCAGCGCATTTCGGACTGCGCAATCCGGTTCATGGTGGTGGCGGCAATTGCTGAAGCGGCATTGGCCGAGGTAGGGGGCGAAATCTGGAAACAGTCCGTCCAATTGTTGGCTATTGATGTGATTCAGCCCGAATACCTGCATGCCGGGTGAGTCGATCAGATGGCTGTTGGCATCCATATGATGCAAGTGAGCACCTGTAGTGGTGTGCCGTCCGGAGTCCAGTGCATGTGAAATTTCGCCAATCCGGTTATTGCAACCGGGGATCAACGCATTGATCAAGCTTGATTTTCCCATGCCGGACTGCCCGACCAGCACCGTGATTTTATTTTCCAGCAACGGGTGAAGCGCAGCGAAGTCGCCATGTGCAGACACAGCGGCCAGATGGTTGACGAGTGGTTTGTAGGGCGAGAGTTTTTGCTGCAATTGCGTGAAGGGCGAGGAAAGGTCGTTTTTGTTCAGACAAAGGATGGTCGCAATGCCGGCGGCATTTGCTGCCACCAGACAACGGTTGAGCAACAGTTCGTGGCAGGCCGGTTCGGGAGCGACGACAATCATGACTTGATCGACATTGGCCGCAATCAATTTGCTGCGGTGGGCAACCGAGCGGTAGAGCAGGTTGCGTCGGGGCAACACCCGTTCAATCACGGCTTGCGTCTGACTGCTTTGCGTCAATGTGACGATATCTCCACAGGCGACGACCAGACGTTTGCCACGACCAACGCACTGCCATGATTGATGCTCGGCTTCTACCAGATACTGATGTCCGGAGCTGGCGGTGACCAAACCGGTCATGATGTCGGGTTTGCTCATGTGATTAATGATTTCAGGTGGTAGATGAGCTCCAGTGCTGCCCGGGGGGTAAGGGTATCTGGCTGTGTTTCTGTCAGTAGTGATAACGCCGGGTGCGGGGTTGCAGGTTGCTGGATGGGGGGTGCAAATAAATCCGGCTGTAAATCCGGCCGTAAATTCGCTTGAAGGTTGATTGGTATATGACTGCGTTCGAGTTCGGCCAGTTTGCGTTCGGCAGTGCTGATGATCGTGGCTGGAACACCGGCCAATTGCGCGACATGCAATCCGTAGCTGCGGCTCGCAGCTCCTGGTTTTATGTGGTGAACAAAAACAATTGATTGTTTATATTCAATGGCCTCTACATGAATATTTATAATGTGCTTTAATTTTTTTGGCAGTTCGGTGAGTTCAATGTAATGTGTGGCGAACAATGTCATGGCGCGGGTATTGGCGGCCAGATGTTCGGCTACCGCCCAGGCGAGCGCCAACCCATCGAAGGTGGCGGTGCCACGTCCGATTTCGTCGAGCAAAACCAGACTGTTCGCCGTTGCATGGCGCAGAATATGCGCGGTTTCCTGCATTTCCACCATGAAGGTTGAGCGTCCGCCTGCCAGGTCATCGGCACTGCCAATACGGGTAAAGATTTGGTCTATATCACCAATGCGCGCCTGACCGGCCGGTACAGGGCTGCCGCAGCAGGCCAGGAGGACAATCAGTGCCGTTTGTCGCATATAGGTCGATTTTCCACCCATATTGGGGCCGGTAATCAACAGCATCTGGCGCTGATGCGACAAATCAATATCATTGGGAATGAAAGCATCGACTCGCGCTTCGACCACCGGATGGCGGCCAGCCTGAACGTTGATGATGGCGTCGTCACTGTATTCAACCGGACAGAAGTTCAGTGTTTCAGCCCGCTCGGCCAGGGCAGACAAAACATCAAGTTGCGCCAGTGCGCGCGCAACGCCTTGCAGATGCGGTACGTCCGGGCGTAATACATCAAGCAGTTGGATAAACAGTTCCTTTTCTCTTGCCAGCGCGCGGGACGCTGCCAGGAGGGCGCGTTCTTCGAAACTTTTCAGTTCCGGCGTCACAAAGCGTTCGGCATTTTTCAATGTCTGGCGGCGGATATAATCCGTCGGCGCGTGTTGCGCCTGGGTCTGGCTGAGTTCGATGTAATAACCATGTACGCGATTGTATTCGATGCGCAGACTGGCAATGCCAGTACGCTCACGTTCACGTGCTTCCATCTCCAGCAAGGTCGCAGCGCTGTTGTGTTGCAGATGGCGCCATTCGTCCAGCGCGCTGTCATATCCATCGGCAATGACTCCGCCCTCGCGCAGGTTGAGTGCGGGTTGCGCAAACAAGGCTCGGTTCAGCAGCGTCAATATATCTGGCTTGGGAAGGCATTGTTGCACGAGTTGCTGTGTCAGCGAGGCAGAGAATTCTTGCAGCAGAACGAGAATCTCATCCACAACCAGCAGGCTGTCGCGCAAGGCCGATAAATCACGGGGACGGGCATTGCCCAACGCAATACGGGATGCAATGCGTTCGATATCGGCCAACTTGCGCAGACTGGCATGCAGAGGTTCGCGGCTCATTGGCCGGGTGCGTAATTCTGCAATGCTTGTCTGACGATTGATCAGAATATGCCGTACCCGCAAGGGATGGTGTAACCAGTGACGCAAGGTGCGTGAACCCATGCTGTTGGCGCAGTTGTCCAGCAAGGAAAACAGCGTTGGCGACGCTTCTCCCTGCAAGGTCTGGCTGATTTCGAGGTTGCGTTGTGTCGCAGCGTCCATGCCCACGTATTCGGTGGTATGGCACCAATTCAGATGCTGGATATGCGGCAGGCGGCCACATTGGGTTTGTCGGGCGTAATCCAGCAAGATGGCGGCAGCACGGACGGCGGCGGTTGGCAATGTGTCGAGACGGTTATCCGGGCATTGCTGCTGTAACTGATCGGAGAGCGATTGGTCAAGAAAAGCATTGTGCGGCAAAAGGTGCAGGGCAGCGCGAAACAGATTGTCGGGCAAACCATGCTGTTCCGGTAACAGGATTTCAGCAGGCAACAATCGTTCTACCCAACCGGCCACATCCGCCATATCGCAGACAGACAATGAAAACTCACCTGCGGCAAGATTCAGCCAGGAAAGACCGACCGTATCCTGTTCGGGAAACAGCGCCATCAGCAAACTGTCTTGTCGCTCTTCCAGCAACGCATGATCAGTCAGCGTGCCGGGCGTGATAATACGGGTTACCGCACGTTCAACGGGACCTTTGCTGGTGGCCGGATCACCTAGTTGTTCGCAGATGGCAACGGATACGCCTTGTTTGACCAGTCGTGCCAGATAGCCGTCTGCCGCATGAAATGGAACACCGGCCATGGCAATCGGTTGCCCCGCCGATTGCCCGCGCGTGGTAAGGGTAATGCCCAACAATTTCGCAGCACGCTGCGCATCGTCATAAAACAGCTCATAAAAATCTCCCATGCGATAAAAAAGCAACTTGTCTGCGTGTTGCGCCTTAATCCGCAGATATTGCTGCATCATCGGCGTGTGCTGGGGAACAGGGTTCAGGTCGCTCACGGGCTTGGCTGGTTGGAAATGGATAAAACCCGTATTGTAACGTGTTGCCGGGTTTACAGGCGTATTTGTCGCGCCATCAGATTGTTATGGGCGGCGGATTTTGTGCCATGCAAGTGCAGAATCGCCTGACTGGTGTTGCTGGTGATGGTATCGGTCAGGACGTACCAGCAGATGGCATGATCGTGCTCCTGTCCGAATCGGGTGGAATTGCCCGGAACCGGAGGGACACGGCGCAGCGCAGCAGTCAGGGGTCGAAGACGGCCGCATGGACGCCAGACTGCTTTGGGTGCAGGTGTCCGAAATAAAACCACACATTTCGGACAAGTGGGCTTGTCATCAGTCCGGAAAACATGTACAAATATCGGACAGGATAAAACCATGTCTAATCTCAAATCCATCATCACTGCGCAAATCGATGCCGCCGACCCAGGCCATGTCTGGGTGCCGACCGATTTCGCGCAACTCGGTAACCGCGACGCCATAGATAAGACCCTGCAACGCATGGTTCAGGCCGGTGATTTGCGCCGCATTGACCGGGGTCTCTACGACAAGCCGACGCTCAACCGGCTGACGAAGCGACCCACTACTCCGGACTATCGTGCCGTGGTCGAGGCCATCGTCCGCCGCGATCAGTTGCGCCTGCTGGTGGATGGCATGACCGCCGCCAACGATCTCGGCTTGACCGATGCCGTGCCGGCCCGTGTCACCATCCATACCGATGCCCGCCGTCGCGCCATCCAGCTCGACAAGCTGACCATCGACTTCAAGCAAACCGCACCCAGCCGTCTCTACTGGGCAGGACGTCCCGCCATGCGTGTCGTGCAGGCGCTGCATTGGCTGAAAGACACCTTGGTTTCTGATCGCGACCGTATCCTGCGCCGATTGGCTCAAGTGTTGGCAGACCCAACCCACGGTGCCGCGATCCGCCAGGACCTGATCGATGGCTTTGGCGCACTGCCCGCGTGGATGCAAAGCCTGGTTCGTGAACTGCCCGGCTGTGATCAGCAGCTTGCAGCAGCCAAGACACCACAACCGCATAATGGCACGAAGCAGTCAGCGACCCGACGCCGCTCGGCCAAACACCTGGAGGTCACCGGTTGAACCCGTCCTTCCACGATGTCATTGCTGCCAGTGACGCCGAGCGGCGCGACCTGTTCCTCGGAACTGCCGCCCGACTGGGCACAGCAGTCCAGAATGTCGAAAAAGACTTCTGGGTTTGCTGGACGCTCGATGCGCTGTTCAACGGCCTTGCGGTTGGCGGCCCCCGTCTGCTGTTCAAGGGTGGCACCTCGCTTTCCAAGGCCTTCGATCTGATCTCCCGGTTCTCCGAAGACATCGACATCACGGTCTTCCGTGACGATCTGGGGCAGGCGGCCGATGTGGCGGAGCTGACTGCCCTGAGCGGCAAGCAACGCCGCGCGCGTCTTGACGCCATTCGCACCGCTTGCCAAGCCTATATCGTGGGGTCGCTGACGGCACAGTTCACGCAGCTCGCTGCATCCGTCATTCAGGAAGCCCGCTTCCGGCTGGAGCTCGACACAGAGGATAAGGATAGACAGACATTGCTGTTCTGGTATCCCGCCGTCACCGCTACTGGCGGCGACTACGTGCGCTCCGCAGTCAAGATCGAGGCAGGTGCGAAGTCGGCATTGGATCCGCACGTTGTAACTACGGTCACGCCGTATGTGGCGCAGGATCTTCCCGATCTGAACCTGACTGTGGCTAATGTCACCACCGTGAAACCCGAGCGCACCTTCTGGGACAAGATCATTATCCTGCACGGCTTGCGGCAGTGGCATGATCGCCGTGGCGAGTTGCGGCACGGTGGACAGCGCGTCTCGCGCCATTACTACGACGTGCATCAACTGATGCAGGCCGCATCAGCACACGAATGGCAGGCCGATCGTGCGCTCGCGTTCGACTGCGCACAGCATGCGCGGCTGTTCTTCGGCAGCGTGGACCTGGGGCTCAATACCGCAATACCCGGCACATTCACGCTGACACCCAGCGCGGCGATGCGGGATGCGCTCGCCAGGGATTATGCGGCCATGTCCGGAATGATCTTCGGCGAGATCCCGGCGCTCGATGCGGTACTCGCCAGCGCGGAGAGATTCGAACAGATCGTCAACGGCGCCACAACAGCCGCGTCGCTTGCTCACGAGGAACGGCGTTAATGGCAGGCTACCTTGAAGTTGGCCGAAGACCGAGGAGGCTCAATCACGTCTTACCACTCCTCGGCGGCCAATTGGCTTTTTTGGAAAGCTGCTTTTTCAGAAGTCCGGAGAGCCGAGCGGAATACGAATGATATCTCGACAAAAAACACAAAAGAAACTAGCGAAGTTGGCCGAGAAGGAAGCGGCCAAGAAGCGAGACGGTGATCAATAAATGACGATACTTAAGGTCAAGCGATAGCCGCTTTGAGCGCTTCCATGTGCAAGGGGTCCTTTTCTTCGAGAAGCTCCATGAGATCGTTGACGGCCCCTTCTATGTCGCAGATCAAGTTATTGTTCTCTGCGATGCGTTCGATGTTGTTGGCATGGCTGAAATAGTGCAACACCTTCAAGATGCGCTTCGTCTTCTCCGGGCCAAAGATGCGGTCGGCGCGGGCATCGACCGGGGTGTCTCTGTCGCCAGGATATTTTGCGAAAGTGTATAGCTCGACAAACCGTCGAACCGCATTGGGCAAAAGCATCAGCACTTTGAAATCAGTCTTGTCGGCGGCTTTGTGGAAATCATTGAGCACGTCAAACAGGAAGTGATATTCGGACGAATACCGGAACATGGACTGCGGCATGTTGCCAAGGCTCGATTCATTAGGGGCAACGCGCTTGACCAAGTAATGCTTGGCCGCCGTTTTGTTCGAAGGGCTGAGTTCTCTCAACAAGGAGAAGAATTCGAAGTTGTGCGTAGAGAAGAACACCTGCTTGAAGTGCGACTTCCAGTCTTTCCCGTCTTTGTGGAAGAACGTCTCTTTGATCATCGCGGTAACTTGGAAGATGTGGTTGCTGTCGAGGCTTGAAATAGGGTCGTCGACGTAGACGATCGCCTCATCAAGTTTTTTCAGTTCTCGCAGCTTGGTCAGGAAGAACGAGAAGGCGATGGCCGTCTTTTCGCCCTCGCTCAGATGCTTGGCGAGTTTGCCGTCACGTCGGATAAGTTGGAAGCGCTCTTGGTCGCCGACCTTGATCACCGCGATTTGCACGCTCTCGCTGCCAAGCAGCGTCTCGATCTGCTTGTTAATCTCTTCGCGGCCTCTTTGGGCTTGGCTGATGATCGCTTTGAGTCGACGAATTTCTGTGTCGAGTTGCTCGGAGCACCAGTTGTATTTTTTCTGGCGGCGTGCAAAGCGCTTCTGACCGGCCTCGTAACCGGCGAGGTCGACTTTCTTTGCGAACTCTTGGGCGAAGTGAAGTTTGAGCCGGCTTATCGCGGCGGTCTTCTCGGTTGAAAAGTTGCTGGTTACCTTGTTGTTGTCGCCGATCACCTCGTTCAATGCATCGACAGCCTTAGAGACGGTCGTGGCTTTAGCAGGATCGATCGCCTGCGGCGCAAGGGCTGCGAACGGGGATTGGATTTTCTTTCGCAGGTCATCTGCGAGGCTTTGAACCTCGGCATTGAAAGCGTCGATGGCTGTTTGCGTATTTGCCTGCGCCGCCGAAAAGCGGGTGCGAAACTGTGCGTAAAGCTCAACTTCCTTGCGCTGCGCCATCGACAACTTGGCTGATTCGACTTTGGCAAGAAGGGCTTGAACCTTCTGCTTGTGGTTCGCGAGGTCCTTTGAGAAGTGGGCCTTGATGCTGGCCATGCGATGCGCGCCCAAATCGCCGCCGCAAAATTCGCATGCAGTCTTGCCATCGTGGAGAGGAAGGCCCGACTCAACCCAACTTTCGATCAGTGGGTTCTTGACCAAGTGTTCGATCGTGCTGGCAAGGTTCGGTGTCTTGGCGAGGAGGACCGTTGCCTGAGTATGCAAATCGTCAATCGCGGGGGACAAAACCACCTTGGGCACTGGCGTTAGCTGGTCTTGGTCAGAGCTTCGTGCCAACTTCAAGTCGGCCTCTAATGCGGAGGCCCCAAGCTCATAGTCTTCAAGGCCAAGCCCGACGGTCTGCAGTTCTCTGTCGAGTTGGGTGGAGCCGAAGAAGCTCACCAGCGACACCGTGGATTTGATGTTGGCGGCCGTGTCAGTCTTTGCCTTGTCCAAGGTCTTCTTGGTATCGTCTGCGTCTTTCTTGGCAGCGGCAGCTCCCGCCACCGAGCGTTTGGCCAATTCCTCGCACCGGTCGATTTCTTTTTGAGCTGCTTCGGACTCAGACCCCAGCAGCAAGATAGGCTTGAAGGGCGTCCCAGCGAAATTGAGGTTCTCAGCGACAAAATCGGAGTTGAAGACGCGAACAATCTGCGGGCAGGTTTGATAGTTGGCTTCGGTGACGACGCCTTGGTCGGTGTCGATGGAAAAAGCGCAGGTTGGAAGCTCTGGATTGGGTTTCTTGGCGTCGAGCAGGCCGAAGAGCCGCGAGAGCGTCGTCTTGCCCGAGTAGTTCCAACCGTAGATCAGGTTTTTGACGCCGAATTCGGCCGTGCCCGCTGGCGGCGCGTAGTTGGCGAAAACGCCGAGGCCTTTGATTTTTTGGATGCCTTTGAGCACGATGACGTCGTTCAGCGCGTCAACCGATAGCCAGCTTGACCGGCTTGCCGACGCGGCTGAGCATTTCTACCAGCGTGTCAATGGTGAACTTGGCCGTTTTCTTGTTCACCACGTCGGACACGCGCGGACGCGAAACCATCAGAATCTCGGCGGCCTCGGCCTGCTTCAAGTGATGTTCCGCAATCCAGGTAGACAGCTCTTCCATCAGTTGCTGTTTCAGCAGCCGCGTGTCATTGATCTGTTTGCGGGACGCAGCCTGCAAACGCTTGGCCTCGTCCGGCGCAAAACCCAGTTCCAAGAAGAGGTTCGCGCCTGGCTTTGTCACATGTCGGATTTCGGTGTCGATCGTCATTTCTTTGCCTTTCTCGCGTCGGCCACGGCGCGATAGCGCGCCTCGGCAATGCCCTTGTCCTGCTTGCTGGTCGCCTGCGTCTTCTTCTGGAAGCAGTGCAGGACATACACGGCTTCCTCGAACTTGGCGATGTACATCACCCGATAAATGCCGCTGGCCTCCCGAATGCGGATTTCCTTGGTGCCGGCCCCGACATCATCGAACGGCTTCCAATCGTCCGGGTCTAAACCAACTTGAACCTTGCCCAACTGGAAACCGGCATAGCGACGTGGTTCGTCCGGGAATGCCAACAAGTCGTCATAGGCGGAGCCTACCCAGCGAATTTCTTTTTCGTCACCCATCACTCCACCACGTATAAAATTTTATACGCATCAAGTACACAAGTCAAGCTCTTCAAGAGGAGCGTGCGTTGAGCCGGTGCTCCCGTCGAGTGAATCAATTGCGCAGTCCATCGGGCACCGTCATGGTCCAGCGCGGTGTCGCGTGGCCTCCTGAAAACTACGCTCGCACACGCCTGTCTATGCTCCAGTATGCGGCCCGATTTCGTGGGGCAAATTTGGGGCAATTCGAGCGCCAAACCATGCCCATCTATGCCAATTCGACCTCTGTCAGGCGACAGCCGTAATCGGCCTAACTTGTTGCTGCGAAAGAGAAAAGCCGATCTCTGGTAGCGCACTGAGTCAGTGTCCAAACACAATCGGCGTGTGCTGGGGAACAGGGTTCAGGTCGCTCACGGGCTTGGCTGGTTGGAAATGGATAAAACCCGTATTGTAACGTGTTGCCGGGTTTACAGGCGTATTTGTCGCGCCATCAGATTGTTATGGGCGGCGGATTTTGTGCCATGCAAGTGCAGAATCGCCTGACTGGTGTTGCTGGTGATGGTATCGGTCAGGACGTACCAGCAGGTGGCATGATGCGTACCTGCGTAAAAACAGGCGAAGACTATTGCTGGTGGTTAGTGGACGAGCATATTTGATATTAAACAATAATAAAGCATTATGATAAATATATTTAACTTTTATTAAACTAAGACTTCCTCCACAATAGATTCAACCGTTGGAACCAATATGACGGTTTCGACAGAATTTTTCAACTATGGGATTAGGAGAGCAAACATGGCCGCAAAAAAGTATGAGGCAGGTGTCAAGGCATATCGGCAAACTTACTGGATGCCGGAGTACGCGCCTTTGGATTCGGATATTCTGGCTTGTTTCAAGATTACTCCCCAGGCGGGTGTGGATCGTGAGGAAGCTGCCGCTGCGGTGGCTGCCGAGTCCTCCACCGGCACCTGGACCACGGTGTGGACCGATCTTTTGACTGATCTTGATTATTACAAGGGCCGCGCCTATCGGATTGAAGACGTGCCTGGTGATGATACTTGCTTCTACGCTTTTGTCGCCTACCCGATCGATTTGTTTGAAGAAGGCTCTGTGGTGAACGTATTCACCTCGCTGGTGGGTAACGTGTTTGGCTTCAAGGCTATTCGTGCTTTACGTCTGGAAGACGTGCGCTTTCCGCTTCATTATGTGAAAACTTGCGGCGGCCCGCCCCATGGCATCCAGGTCGAGCGTGACAAGATGAATAAATATGGTCGTCCTATGTTGGGCTGTACCATCAAGCCCAAGCTTGGTTTGTCTGCCAAGAACTACGGTCGTGCCGTGTACGAATGTCTGCGTGGCGGTCTGGACTTCACCAAAGACGACGAGAACGTCAACAGCCAGCCCTTCATGCGTTGGCGGGACCGCTTTTTGTTCGTGGCCGATGCGATCCATACCGCTGAGGCTGAAACCGGCGAGCGCAAGGGTCACTACCTCAACGTCACTGCCCCGACCTGCGAGGATATGCTTGAGCGCGCTGAGTTCGCGAAAGAACTGAAGATGCCTATCATCATGCATGATTTCCTGACCGGCGGGTTTACCGCCAATACCAGCCTCGCAAATTGGTGTCGCAAGAATGGCGTGCTGTTGCACATTCACCGCGCCATGCATGCCGTGCTTGATCGCAATCCGCACCACGGTATCCACTTCCGCGTACTGGCCAAGGCTTTGCGCTTATCCGGTGGTGATCACCTGCATTCCGGTACTGTGGTCGGCAAGCTGGAAGGGGATCGTCATGCGACTCTGGGCTGGATCGATTTGATGCGTGAGTCGTTTATTCCTGAAGATCGTTCACGCGGCATCATGTTTGATCAGGATTGGGGTTCCATGCCTGGTGTGATACCAGTGGCGTCTGGCGGTATTCACGTGTGGCACATGCCTGCACTGGTCAATATTTTTGGCGATGATTCCGTGCTGCAGTTTGGCGGCGGCACGCTCGGACACCCTTGGGGCAATGCAGCCGGTGCCGCTGCCAACCGCGTCGCACTGGAAGCATGCGTTGAAGCGCGTAATGAAGGTCGCGAGCTGGAGCGCGAGGGCAAGGAAATTCTTACCAATGCAGCCAAGGATAGCCCTGAGCTTAAAATCGCCATGGAAACCTGGAAAGAGATCAAGTTCGAGTTCGATACCGTAGACAAGTTGGACGTGGTCAACCGCTGATTTCAGGGCGACAATCCTGAAGGCGTAAACGAAAAACCGAAAATCGTTGCGGTGTACGGGCAGAAAAACCCGCACCTCTCAAAAATGAAAGGAAAAGAAATGGCCGAGATTCAAGATTACAATTCCACCCCGAAATACGAAACCTTCTCGTATTTACCCCCCATGACCCCGGAAAAAATCCGTCGTCAGATTGCCTATCTGGTGAACCAGGGCTGGAACCCCGGGATTGAACACGTTGAGGTGGCGCGTGCCGGCGCTTATTTTTGGTATATGTGGAAGCTGCCGATGTTTGGCGAGCAATCGGTTGACGTGGTCATTGCCGAACTGGAAGCTTGCCATCGGGCGCATCCGAATCACCACGTGCGACTGGTCGGGTACGACAACTATTCGCAGAGCCAGGGAACTTCTTTTGTGGTGTTCCGCGGACGTTGAGTGGCCATTCGGATTGCATTCACGTCCAGATCAGGACGCGGGCAGGGTTAAAGGCATCCCGTGTTTGCGTCCGGGTTTGGAAACGATGGCAACAAGGTATGCCAGTAACAGGGGATATCCATAACATGATTCTTGCGCCGGCAGCTAATTGAGACAGCTAATTGAGATCAGCGCAAAAATCGAGTGAATACCGAAGGATAAGAGCATGAGCGACGCTATGGTAAATAATACGGCAGCTCCGCGTTCGGCACGCGCTGCTGCACTGGAAAGACGAAGTGCACTGTCCCGGAACGGGCGCACCGCGATTGCAATCAAGTCGTCCGCACCGGTACGTTCGGCAGGTGGATCAGTAACGACCGCATCGGCACCGAGCGCTTCGTTCGAAACGGCGCGTCCGTTGACGACAGTCCCGACTGCAGTAGACGGTCCCGTGGCGAGCGCTAGCGGTAAATCGCTCTCGAGGGCGCGCCGCGAAGCCTTGTCGCATGGCGGCAAGGCAGCGCTGGGGCCAGCCAGAACAATATCGAACGTAAGCAATTCTGCGCCGATAGCAGTCGCGCCGGTTGCGGCAGATAAACTGGCTATGGCATCGGATTGCGGCTGTGGTGGTGTTTCCGAGGTTGCGCCGTCATCGGATTGCGGCTGTAAAGGCAAGGACGGCACGGCAGAAGCTGAACGCGATCAGGCAATAGAGGCGGTATGCTCGATAGTGGAAAATGAACCGGCTTCTGTAACCGGTTCGGCTGCCTCTGCAGTACGCAAGTTGTGTCAGGAGCGTCGCCGTGCGCTTTCCAGCCAGGGTAAAATGGCTGCCAAGTTTTCTAAAATCAAGATTCCGGCGTCATCCGGGCTGAGCGGCCGCGCTGCAGCGCAAGCGCGCCGTGCGGAATTGTGCGAGAAAGGCCGTAACGATGATCCGGCATGTCGTCCCTCAGGGCGGATGAGGCATCGGGTGGTTCCGCCCAAGGTGGAGATTGGCACCACACTGAGCGGTAACATCGTGAGCGGTACTCAGGTTGAGCGCACCAGCAAGGTCACCGGGGTGGAAACGGGCAGTTGCCGTGCTATTACCGGCACTGAATATATCGGTGCCGAGCAGTATGGAAAATTGTGCGTGTCCACGCCGTCAGCTGCACCTGCCAAGGTAAATATCAGCAGCACCAGTCGCGGGCAGCGTGTGAGCGGCGTCGACGTCGATCGCAGCGTAAAGATGACTGGCGGCGAATCCGGTGCATGCAAGTCGGTAACCGGCACCGAATATTTGAGTGCAGATAAATTTGAATCTTTCTGCGCCGCCAAACCGGTGCCTGCACCCGCCAAGGTAGGGATAGCCATTACCCAGGCAGGATTGAACGTGAGCGGAACCGGAGACGGGCGCGGCGTAAAGGTGACGGGCGATGAATCGGGCGCTTGCAACAGCAAACTTACCGGCAGTCAGTATTCCATGGAACCGCCTTCTAGCGCATGTCGCAACGGTAGCGGAGCGCCGCACAAGGTAACCCAGATGACGACACTGAAAAACCGTGTGGTGACTGGCACCGATGTCATACCCGGCGGCTCCGTCACCGGTAGCGAACGCGGAGCTTGTGCGGATGTGACCGGTACTGAATCCAACGGCCTTGCCCAGTATCAGGCCTGCAACCGCGAACCGGTGCCCACGCCGGAAAAAATTGGCGTGATGCGCACCTGGCATGACCAGCAGGTGTCGGGTACCACAGTCGAGCGTAGCAGTAAGGTGACCGGCGATGATTACGGTGCCTGTCAAATCATTTCGGGTACGGAATATATAGGTCCGGATCAGTATGCAACATTTTGCGATGAAGAACGTCAGGCCGCTTCGCGTGCCTTGATGTCGAGTCGTACTGCAATGGGCAGTCTGCCATTGAGTGGTACCCGGGTCGAATCGGGTGACAAGGTGACCGGCGCGGAACGAGGTGAAAGTCTGATTTTGAGCGGAACGCCTTATTCTGGGCCACATCAGCGCGTGTCGCAGCGTGGTGCCAACAGCAACCCCCACCCACTCACGCGGGGACCCGCGAATGCACCGCGTAAGGCGATGTCTGCGCCGCCACCGCCCATGCTGCAAGGCGATTTCAGTATCGCTACGCCGGCTCGCAGCGCCCAAGATAGTAATTTGAATCGCATCACCGGCACTGCTTACGGTGCGATCGGGCGTATCACCGGCCCGGTCAATCTGGCTGCCGGTCTGGTGTCGGGTACGCCTGAGTTCCGCTATCAGGATGGCGTGGCACCGGCGGTCATGGCGCAAGTCCAGGCGGTTGACGGAGTGCGCAACCGCTTGACTGGCGACGGTCGGGAAGGCGGTTTTGCGATTACCGGCGCAGCGTGGCGGCGCAATGAGAGCGTGACAGGTACGGAAGGTACTTCTACGCGACGCAATCCCACTTTGCGCGGCGAACAGCGCGGTGCGTTGATAGGGGCTTCGCAGTTGAAAGACCGCGAGCGGCCGGAGTTGCCTGTGAGCCGAATTACCGGCAGTAGCGGTAATGATGCCAAAGGGTCCGCCATTACGTACTCCGGCGGCGCAAGGGGATGATGTAAAAGCTGCATTTTGATTTTTAGTCGTGTAAAGCAGAGGCATTTCAATTAAGCGGCAACCAACCGGAGAGTGTGATGAATACGAGGAACCGTCCAGGGCGCATGATTAGCCCGCAGCCAACAGCAAGCCGTCCGCCTTACGGGCTGGGCACGCCTGCTGGCGCGCTGCAGGCACGCCCCCGACCGGCGGTATTCGCACTCAATGCCGAGACGATGTCCAATCCGGCTTGCGTTACAGATACTGGGCGACCATGCCGCCATCCGCTGACCAATGAAGTGGAGAATCAGCGTCTGCTGGCGCATGAGGTAAGCATAAAAAATGCTTTTGACGCTATCGTTCCGGTACTGAAACGCATTGCCGGTTTGCAGCACGAAGCCGATTTTATCGAGCGCGCGCAGGCGATTGCAGGCGAACAGCTCGGTTTCGAGTTGCCGGTGCAGATTCTGGCGGACGCATGGGTCACCGATCTGGACATGCCTGCACTATATGGCGAATGCGTCATGCGCACGCTGCGCCTGATGGCAGATCGGGCGCAAGCCCGCCATCCGCACCAAGGCACGGACGAAGTGGTGGCGTTCTTTCTGGACAGCGGCTACCACGCAGTGGATATCTCACCGTGTTCAGATGGTCGCCTGAAAGGTTTGCTGCGTTATATCCTGCGCTTGCCCGACGGCGCGGTGCGCAGCAGCAAGGCTTACGCTGGTGCCATGTTCGACGTGGACGCCAACGTCAAGCGCTGGGTGGAAACCGAGTTGATGCGTTTTCGCGAAGGGCGTCCGGTGACGGCAGATGCGGGGACGCGTTACCTTAAAATAGGCGTGTACCACACCAGCAGCTCCAATCCGACGCACGAGGGTTGCGCCGCTCACGGCAGCAATGAGATTCGGGCAGGGGAGAAAGCGCTGGAGCGGCTACGCGAATTTCGCCAGGCGATTGAAAACAGTTTTTGCTGCGGTGCTTCGGTGGATATTTTATTGATCGGTGTGGATACCGATACCGATGCGATCAAGGTGCATGTGCCAGACGCGGACGGCGAAATGAGCCTATATCGTACTGTGGATAATTTGGTGCTTTATCGCCAGACCGTCAACGACGACGAGAATACTGCCCGACTCAAGGTCTATCAGGCAATTCTGGCAGCCAGCGCCCAGGACGGTTGGGGCGGCGGCAATGGCGAGCCGCATGAAGGCATGCGGCGTTTGATTGCCACGCTGCTGATCAACAATCTGTCGCAGATTGAATACGTGTGCAGCAATTGGGGCGGACGTTATCCGGACATCGGTCACGCTGAGCGTTTCATTAACGTCGGTGATGGATTTGAAGAATTCCAGTTGCGCAATCTGGCCTATTTCGCCCATCTGCATACAGTGGAGGAAGGTGCGCCGGATATGGATGTAGGCATCAAGATCTTCAGGAAACTGAATATCAGTCATGGACTGCCCGCGCCGGTGGCAATCCACTACCGCTATGACAGCAGAGTGCCGGGCTGCCGCGAACGCACGGTAGAGCGTTGCCGACGCGTCAAATCGGCAATCGAGGCGCGCTACGCGGATCTGACGCAAAAGGATTTGCTGGTGTGTGGCATGACGGTGCAGGACAAACGTCCGGGCAGCTCAATTGAGCTGGTTGAAGCAGATGCCGCATAAATCGGTTGAGGAGTGAGTGATGAAGATTTGTCAGGTTGAGAAAACACTGGTTTCAACCAACCGAATCAAGGATCTCGGGCATCGCCCGCTGTTGGTGGTGAGGGAAAAGGCAGGTGGGCCGCGCCAGGTTGCGGTGGATGCGGTGGGCTGTATCCCGGGTGACTGGGTGATCTGTGTGGGTTCTTCTGCTGCGCGCGAAGCGGCGGGCAGTAAGGATTTCCCTAGTGATTTTACTATCATCGGCATTATCGATCACTGGTCGGAAGGCTGACATGGAAATCATGCGCGTAGTATCGGAACTGGTGGCGACACGCCGTGTGCCGGGGCTGCGGAACGCGTCGCTCAGAGTGCTAAAGGACAGTCAGGGAAAGCTTAGTGTGGCGTGCGATCCCGTCGGCGCACCACCGGGGAAGTGGGTGATTACGACAGGTGGTTCGGCCGCCCGTATCGCCACGGGCAACAAGGCGACGATGACCGACCTGACCATCTGCGGGATTATTGATGCATGGGATGCCGGCGACGGTGAATGAGTGAGTTTTTTTAATTTAAAAAGGAGTAATAACAAATGGCAAATATAGGCGGAATTGCACTGGGCATGATCGAAACCCGTGGTTTGGTGCCGGCGATTGAAGCGGCGGACGCGATGACCAAAGCGGCTGAAGTGCGTCTGGTAGGACGCCAGTTTGTGGGCGGTGGATATGTGACGGTACTGGTGCGCGGCGAGACTGGCGCGGTGAATGCGGCGGTGCGGGCCGGAGCGGATGCGTGCGAACGCGTTGGTGACGGTCTGGTAGCGGCGCACATCATCGCCCGCGTGCACTCTGAGGTGGAAAACATCCTGCCTGACGCTTCGCGTGAAGCAGTTTAAAATTAACTGAAGCAGACAAAGGAGTATTGAAAATGGCAAATGTGAGTGGAGTAGCACTGGGCATGATCGAAACCCGTGGTTTGGTGCCGGCGATTGAAGCGGCGGACGCGATGACCAAAGCGGCTGAAGTGCGTCTGGTAGGACGCCAGTTTGTGGGCGGTGGATATGTGAC
>JAJYHV010000032.1:0-25581 GCA_021790515.1 Pseudomonadota bacterium | reverse complement strand
CGGGCCGGAGCGGATGCGTGCGAACGCGTTGGTGACGGTCTGGTAGCGGCGCACATCATCGCCCGCGTGCACTCTGAGGTGGAAAACATCCTGCCTAACGCCCCGGCGTGAAGCAGTTTAAAATTAATTGAAGCAGAGAAGGAGTATTGAAAATGGCAAATATAAGCGGAATTGCACTGGGCATGATCGAAACCCGTGGTTTGGTGCCGGCGATTGAAGCGGCGGACGCGATGACCAAAGCGGCTGAAGTGCGTCTGGTAGGACGTCAGTTTGTGGGCGGTGGATATGTGACAGTACTGGTGCGCGGCGAGACTGGCGCGGTGAATGCGGCGGTACGGGCCGGAGCGGATGCGTGCGAACGCGTTGGTGACGGTCTGGTAGCGGCGCACATCATCGCCCGCGTGCACTCTGAGGTGGAAAACATCTTGCCTAATGCTCCCGACGCTGGCATTGGCGGTCGTGACGGCGACATCAGCTGAAATTGGCGATTAAGGTGAAGGAGGTGTGTCCATGCAGTCCGACCCACGTTTGAACGGATATTTGTCACGTGCCCTCAGTCACGAACTGGCGGCAGTGCAACAGTATCTGATGCAGTCCAGGCTTGCTGATTTGTGGGGTATGGCTGACATGAGCGCGCGGATGCGTGCCGACGTGAACGAAGAATTGGTGCATGCCGAACGCCTGATGACAAGGATGCTGGAGTTGGGCATTCCTTCCAATGCCACTCAATTGCCGCCGGTGCGGACCGGACGCAGTGTGGAGGAGATGTTGCAGATCGACCGCATGCTGGAAATTGAGGCGATTCGTTTGTATGAAGAAGCGGCGCACTACTGCACACGGATTCGCGATAGCCAGACGCAGGCGCTGTGCGCTGACATTTTGCAAGATGAGTTGGGTCATTTGGGTGAGCTGGATCGTATGTTGACGGAAATTCATACAGGAGTGATGCAATGAGTGACGCAAAGACTATGAATGCTACCACACCCAGTCAGGAGGCGGTTGCGACCCTGAATCAGCGTTTTGATTTTGCCAGCTATGCTGAGACACGGCAGTTTCTGGATCAACTCGCGGATTTGTCCAAACGTGAGGATTACTATCCCAATATAAATTTTGGCAAAACCTACGCCAACGTCAGTATTGATAGTGAAGGACAGGCTGTATTGCGCGAACGCAATTCCGGTTTTATCGGCGAAATGCGCGCACTTGTTGCATCAGCGAGTGTTTGATCGTGCCGAGTTAAACAAACATTACTCGCCGTTACTGGCAGAAAGTGAATGGATGGGGTGGCCATGGTTAACCGTATCATTGCAGTCATCAACCAAAAGGGCGGTACCGGCAAAACCACGCTGGCGCTGAACCTGTCGGCGGGATTGGCATTGCGCGGTTCTACCCATCTGGTCGATGCTGATCCGCAGCGTTCGATCACGCAATGGGTGGGCATGGGCGGTGGTCACTCGGGTTTGCCACAGGTCGCGCAATTGGATGACAATCCAGTTGCCATGCTCACCGAACTGACTCACAGTTATCGCTATGTGGTGGTGGATTGTCCGCCGACGGCACAAGGTGAAGCAGTCGCTGCCATCATGCGTGTGGTGCATCTGGCGTTGATCCCGGTGCTGCCCTCGCCGATAGACTTGTGGGCCAGTGTGGATATGGCTGTTGCGGTGAAGGAAGCCAGACAGAACAACCCTGAGTTGCGTGCCTGTTTGGTGCTCAATCAGATGGAATCGCGCAACGCACTGTCGCGTGATATGCGTGAGGCGGTGGCTGAATTTGATATGCCAGTGCTGGTCGCCGGGATGCAGCGCCGTGCGGCCTATCGCAGCGCCGCAGTGGAAGGCCGGAGTGTCTACGGCGTGGGTAAACGCGGTCAGCAGGCCGTGGCGGATATTGAAGCAATTATTGAGGAGGTCTTATGTCTGTAAAAAATGTTGGATCAAAACTTGCTCAAGGTGTACGCCAAATCAAAGCCCGGCAGGACAGTACGCCATCCGCTGCGGCGGAAAGTGTCTCCATTGCGCCAGCAGCAGTCAAAACCGGGTCGTCTCCCGTCGCAACCAAGCCTGCGACCAAGCCTGCGACCAAGCCTGCGACCAAGCCTGCGCCAGCCAACACTCGCGAATCGGGTATGCAGCATCCAGATCGTGTTTGGCCGGACTAAAGGGTGTGGCATGTCGCCGGTAACGTCCGACAGTGGCCGCATCACGCTGCCCATGTTGCCTCGTGCCGAGAGTTGCCGGCACAATCTACCCGTCATAAGGAATAATCATGAATGATGTAATCAATCAATACCGTATCGAAACAGAACCTTACTACCGTAACGTAGACGACGAAATTGAACTGTACCAAGCTGCTTATTCAGTGCGTATGCCGATGATGTTGAAAGGTCCTACCGGTTGCGGTAAAACCCGCTTTGTCGAATACATGGCGTGGAAACTCAATAAACCGTTGATTACTGTGGCGTGTAACGAAGATATGACTGCATCCGACCTGGTTGGACGTTTTTTGCTGGATGCCAGCGGTACCCGATGGCAAGATGGCCCCTTGTCTCTCGCCGCGCGCCATGGTGCGATTTGCTATCTCGACGAAGTGGTTGAAGCGCGACAGGACACCACCGTGGTGATTCACCCGTTAACCGACAACCGTCGTGTACTGCCGCTGGAGAAAAAAGGTGAGCTGATCAAGGCACATCCCGATTTTCAATTGGTGATTTCTTACAACCCGGGCTATCAGTCGCTGATGAAGGATTTGAAGCAGTCCACCAAACAACGTTTTGGCGCACTGGATTTCAACTACCCTGCCCATGACATTGAAACCGAGATTGTCGCCCATGAAACCGGGGTTACCCCGGAAGTTGCCAGCAAACTGGTGTCGATCGCCGAGCGCGCGCGTAACCTCAAGGGACACGGGCTTGATGAGGGTATTTCCACGCGCATGTTGATTTACGCCGGTAGTCTGATCGCCAGTGGCGTGACTCCTATGGCAGCGTGTCGTATGACGCTGGTACGTCCGATTACTGATGATCCGGATATGCGCGATGCACTGGATGCAGCGGTGAGCACGTTTTTTTAAAACCCGTTCCACAAGGGTTGCGCTCAAATCGGGCGCTCGCGCGTCTGTACGGCTTGGTGTCAAAATCCCGGTTACGACCTGCGCCGTGCGCGGCGCGATTTTCCCGGTTTGTCTCGCTTTGCTCCTCCTCATGGAGGAATTAATCAGTGCAGGGGTTGGTGTAGCTCGTCGCAGGGGCGCATGGTGTAATATAGCCGGTTATTGCGCGCGGACGTCAGGCCACAACACAAGCATCGGAGTAGGTAAATGACGGTCGAACTTGAAAAGTATCAGGACATATTAGACGAGCTCGGTGAGCACGCCGGTGATGTGCTGCGCGCTTCCTGGGTCGAAGCGGCGCGAGTATTCAGCCCTCGCGGACTGGAAAACTACTACCTGCAAGGCGCAACCGGATTAAAGTCGTTGGGGCGCGGCACCGATTTGGTGGTGTCGTTCATCCAGAGCGCGCCGGCAGTTGCACGTGAGTTGGGTGAAGATGCGGTGAGCGATATGCTTGCCGCCGCAATCAAGATGTACTCCAAAACCAGTGCCACGGTCATCACCTCAATTTTTTCCAGCAGCCCGGTGGCGGCTGCGCG
Organism: Pseudomonadota bacterium; assembly: GCA_021790515.1. Classification (GTDB taxonomy): domain Bacteria; phylum Pseudomonadota; class Gammaproteobacteria; order Burkholderiales; family Sulfuriferulaceae; genus Sulfuriferula. The sequence goes on along the minus strand of JAJYHV010000032.1, from coordinate 21,931 downwards.
GCTGGGCGACCCTGAACTGTTTCGGGGTTATCTGCACCTGCTTGACACACTGCTGGCGCAAGCGCCGCGCGGAGTACGCCCGATGCTGGACCACCTCGGGACTCTGCTGGGCCAACTCACGTTGGGTGGTTTACGGCGCTGGGCGTTGTGGGGTGCGCAAGCGCACAAGACCAATTTCGACGGCCAGCTCAAGTATTTCAGTCTGGAAAGTCCGGAATCCATAGGCGTGCTGCAAAAGGAACGCAAGGGGACACTATTCATCGATGTGCAGCGGCGCATAGGGATGTATTTGCGCGCCTTGTGGGGGCGTGATTTTTTCATGCGCCCCACTAGCGGCGACTTCGAGCGGCGCGAAGGCTACCGCCCATCGATCGAGGGTTACATCATACATCTGCCCGATGCATACGATGATTTTGTATTCAATTCGCCAGCGGGTGAAGAAATGCGCATCCACGGCATTGAGCTGTATCGCGCCAGCGCCGCGCATGCGGCCTGCCATCAAGTATACACGACGGTCCAATTCGACAGTGCCGGGCTCGGTGCGTTGCAGGTGGCGCTGGTTGGATTGATCGAGGACGCACGCGTGGAAGGGCTGGCGCTGGCGCAATTTCCCGGTCTCAAGCAGACTTGGCTGTCCTTGCATACAGTCACGCCGCAATCCGGCGACACCGGCGTATTGCTGATGGCGCGGCTGGCGCGCGCCCTGCTGGATGAAAATTACCACGACGATCATCATTGGGTGAAGCTCGGCCGCCGTCTGTTCAGTGAGCAGCAGATGCAGCCCAACGTGACCGAATGGGTGCGTGAGATCGGCATGCGTCTGGCAGATGAAATGCTGGCGCTGGGGGTAAGTTACAGCCAGTCTTCCGATGTGGTCGATATCCCTTATCGCGACGACAACCGCTATATGTGGGAGTTTGAAAATATTCGCGAAGCCGGGCAGGTGATCGCAGGTGTCACTACCCAGCAAATCCGCAAGTATGTCAGCGTGATGGAAATGATCAATACGCTCGACGTACCTGGAGCGGGCGATGATGCCAATGAAATATGGGTGCTGGCCAGCGAGTTTTTCCGCGATGAGGAAACCACCAGTCTGAACCAGCAGGAAGGCCGCGAGCCGCCGCCAGATCCCTACCATTACCCGGAGTGGGATTACCAGATGCAACTGGATCGTCCGGATTGGTGTACGGTGCTGGAAAAACGCGCCAAATCTGGTGATGTAAAAATCATTGACGACATTGTGGTCAAGCACAAGCCGATTGTGGGGCGGCTCAAGCATCTGATCGAAGCCATGCAACCGCAAGGTGTACAGCGTCTGCGCAAGCAGGAGGATGGCGATGAGATCGACCTGAACGCTGCGGTGCGCGCCATGATTGAGATGCGCATGGGTGAGCAACCTGATCCGCGTATCATGATGCGCAATGTACGCAAGGTACGCGATTTGTCGGTGTTGCTGTTGATTGATTTGTCTGAATCCACCAATGACATGGTGCTGGGTTCGGACAATACGGTGCTGCAACTGGCGCGCGAGGCGACAGTGCTGCTGGCTGATGCCCTCGACAAGATCGGCGACCCTTTTGCCATTCATGGCTTCGATTCCAATGGTCGCCACGATGTGGAGTATTTTCGTTATAAGGATTTCAACATGGACTATAACGACAAGGCCAAATCCCGTCTGGCGGGCATGAGTGGGCAGCTGTCTACGCGCATGGGCGCTGCGATGCGCCATGCCGGCTCGATTCTGCGGCGCCAGCCCAGCAACAAGAAACTGCTGTTGGTGGTCACCGACGGCGAACCCGCCGACAACGACGTGCGCGATTCGCAATACCTGCGTTTCGACGCCAAAAAGGCAGTCGAGGAGTTGACGCGTAACGGCATTTCCACCTATTGCCTGAGTCTCGATCCCAGGGCCGATCAGTATGTGTCGCGTATTTTTGGCGCCAGGAATTACATGGTGGTGGATCACGTGCAAAGGCTGCCCGAAAAGTTGCCGCTTCTCTATATGGGACTGACGCGGTGAAGAGCATGTCGCATCATTTCAGCAGGTTGTTGATGTGTGCGCTGCACTGGGTGGAGTGGCTGCGGTTGTCGGAATCGCAATTTTGAAGGAGGTATAAACATGCCCTTGGTAAACATGTCAGATATGCTGAACCACGCCTATCATCATGGCTATGCAGTGGGCGCATTCGGTGTGGTCGGCTGGGATATCCTGGAAGGCGTAGTGGCGGCTGCGGAGGGTATGCGCGCGCCGATTATTCTAAGTGTCTCCAAATCTTACCCGGGGACTGACAGCATTGAATCCCTGGCGCGCGGGGTGATTGAAATGGGGCAGCGTGCCACAATTCCTGTGGCATTCCAGATTGAGGTGGAAGACAATCTTCAGGCAGCTGCCGCCGCGATCGATATGGGTTGCAACGGGGTTGTGTTCAACGCTTCTGCGCACCAGTTACCGGATAATGTGAAGTTGACTCAAAAAGTTGTTGCTTTGGCGGCTAGCCGAGGGGTGCTGGTGGTCGGGCAAGTAGGTCAACTGGAGGGGACAACCAATGAGTCGGCCGAACCTGCGGTCAACGGCGCCACGTCTTCGCTAGAAGCCAAATATTACGTCGAACATACCGGGGTGAACTGTCTGGCGGTGTCGGTCAGCCGTATCAATAATAGCGTCGGTGGCAACAAGTATGATTTTACTCGGCTGTCGAAAATCAATCAGGCGGTGGGTATTCCGCTCGGTATCCACGGCAGTGCGGGTTTCACCGATGATCAGTTGCGGCGCATGATCGGTTTCGGTGCTGCCAAAATCAATTATAGCACGGTGTTGCTCGATGTCGCCGCGCGACGTATTCGCGAGAATGCGCTGGCTGGAGTCGAAGGTTATGCCGCCACCATGGAAGGAGTACGCGATGCGGTTCGTCTTGAAGTAGAACGCTGTATCAGGGTGTGGGGCGGTGGCGGTCGTGCGGCGGAAGTGCTGTTGCAGTGTCAGTTGCGGGATCCTGCTACTGCAAGTTCAGCAGGCGACACCGGATCAGGAGCACGTGCGGCGTGGCAGGAAAAGTGAAAGTTATTGCCGCCAATATTGCCGCCAATATTGCTGCCAAGCCACCGTCGCGACTGTGTGGGAATGAATCAGCGGTTTTCTTTTGACGAAAGCCGGGAGGTTGCGGAAGTTGTACAAAATATATTAGATTAATAAAAGTAAAATGTATTTACAGTTGTATTTTACTATGATTTAATATTTGCATGCCAATTCATCATGCAACCCTGCACCAGCTCAAGATTTTCGACGCCGTAGCCCGGCACATGAGTTTTGTTCGCGCTGCCGAAGAGTTGTACTTGACGCCGCCAGCTTTATCCATCCAGGTCAAGCAGCTCGCCGAGGCCATCGGCCAACCTCTGTTCGAGCAGATTGGCAAGAAGATATCTCTTACCGCCGCTGGAGAAGTCTCGTGGGCAACCTGTCGGGACGTGCTCAACCGGCTGGAGCAACTCACTCATGAACTGGCCGCGTTACAGGGGTTGGAGAAGGGTAGTCTGAAGCTCGCTACCCTCTCTACGGCCAAATATTTTATCCCCCGGTTGCTGGGGGAGTTCTGTATGAAACATCCCGGTATCGATACTACCCTGTTCATGGGCAACCGTGAGGCTCTGCTGGAACGTTTAGCGCGCAACCAGGACGATCTCTACATTCTCGGTCAACCGCCGGAACACATGAATGTCGTGACGGAACCTTTCGCCGACAACCTTCTGGTGGTGGTGGCAAGATCGAGCCATCCGCTAGCGCGGGAAAAGGATATTGCTCCGTCGCGCCTGCGGGACATTCCATTTATCCTGCGCGAGGCGGGCTCCGGTACGCGTCTGGCCGCCGAGAAGTTTTTCGAGCAGCACGGTGTTGTTCTCAAGGCGCGCATGGAGTTGGGCAGCAACGAGGCCGTCAAGCAGCTAGTGGTCGGTGGTTTGGGTTTGGCCGTGCTGTCCGCCAGTACACTGCACGCTGAACTCACCAGCGGGGAACTCGCAATCCTCGATATCCGTGGTTTGCCGCTGAAGCGAAAGTGGCATGTGGTCTACCCGGCGGGAAAACAGCTTACTCCGGCTGGCAGAGCGTTCATGGAGTATTTGCTCGCCCCGGTTATTTCAGAAAAGATATGATTTTGGTCTGAGCACGCCCGGAAAATGGCACTGATTCACCAAAGATCGCGCAAAATGTCGAACCCTTGCGCACACCCTTACGCATAATGGATCAAGGGGTTGCAGTGCTGTGTTACCTCAAGCAATATCCCGGCGTATTGGTGGGTATTCCGGCATAACGTGACCACCGATTCTGGTTTATCGTGACCGATTTTGGAGTATTTCCGGAATCGGTGGTCACAATACCGGAATGACTGGTCATGATGAAGCCGAATGCGTGCACATTTTGTGGCGACCTTACTGTAAAGACTCACAATGCGCCGTAAAATAACTGTCCCATTGCTCGGCCGGTATGGGTTTTGAAAAAAGATAACCCTGTCCATAATCGCAACCTGCTGCGATCAGCAAATCGCGCTGCATTGGGGTTTCTACTCCTTCGGCGATCACCTTGATACCGAGTTTGTGCGCCATGGCAATCATGGCTTCGCACAGCGCCATGTCGCCAGAATTGGCGGTCAGGCCGGATACAAAGGACTGGTCGATTTTGATGGTATCAATATTGAATTTCTTAAGGTAAGAAAATGATGAGTAGCCGGTGCCAAAATCGTCGATAGCCACCTGCATGCCCGCTTCATGAAAGGCCAGCAGTTTTGCCGCAACGGTGTGATTGGCATCCAGCAACAAGCCCTCGGTAATTTCCATCATAATGCTTTGCCCAGGCAGATCAAGCTGTTGCAGGTAATCTACCCAGTCACAAGAATGGCTGGCATGTCGTATTTGCACCGGGGAGATGTTGACGCTGATCTGAAATTCCGGATGGTACAATAAACGCCAACGCGTAACTTGGCGTAGTGCTTGGCGAAATACCCAATCACCGATCTGCAGGATCATTTCCGTGTCTTCGGCAACAGGAATGAACTCGGCAGGGTTGACAATCCCGCGTGTGGGATGCCGCCACCGAATCAAAGCTTCTGCCTTGTGGATGACACCGCTTGTCAGATCGATAGCGGGTTGGTAGAGCAAAAAGAATGCATCGTCCGGCGTGATGATCGCTGCGCGCAAATCATTGACCAACCGCATGCGCTGTTGCATGGCTTCCTGCATGGCGGGTGAATAGTAACAATAACGGTTGCGGCCTTGTTGCTTGGCGGCATACATGGCCTGGTCTGCCTCTTTGAGCATATCTTCAACGCTCGATGCATCCTGTGGATAGAAGGTGATGCCGATACTGCTCGACAGGTGAACCACCTGATCACGCAGATGAAACGGCTCGGCAAGCACTTGCAGGATGTCTTGACTGATTTGCTCAAGACATTCAGTCTCGCTTAGAGAACCCAGAACAACAGCGAACTCGTCCCCGCCCAGACGAGCCACAATATCGGCTTCACGCACGCAACGGTCCAGGCGCAGCGCGGCTTCTTTGAGCAAGCTATCGCCCATGTCGTGGCCAAAGGTGTCGTTTACTTCCTTGAAACGATCCAGATCAATAACCATCAATGCCAGTGACAGACGGGCATGATGCGCTTTTTTGATCTCCTGTTCCAGACGATCCAGAAACAGGTGACGATTGGCCAGACCGGTCAGGAAGTCATAATTGGCCTGCTGCCAGATCAAGGATTCGTTTTCTTTTTTTTCGGTAATGTCGCGCGCCACACCGATGAACATTTCACCGGCCTCCAGGTTGACCTTGCTAAGACCGATTTCTATCCATCGCGCATCTGTTCCGGGTGCGCGAAGCAAACATTCAAACCGGGATGGCTGACCTGTCAACGCAAAATTGAAGTGTTCGACAAAGCGTTGTTGGCTTTTTTCGTTGCCAATATAATCGGTAATCGGGCGGCGGAATCCGTGTTCTGTCAGCCGGTCTTCGGAGATGCCAAGCCAGGATTGAAACAGGTCATTGGCGACATGAAATTTCATTTCATCGCACAACACAAAAATGCCGTCATTGGCACTGTCGATGTAGGCTCGCAGGAGGCTGCGGTAAAACTCACTATCCGTCATGGACAGGATAAGGGCCCGATGGTTGAATTGTTGTTAATGTGCCTGCTCCGTATTATATTGGTTATGCCATGTATCGCCTTTTACAGAAAGACCATACCATGGTTATCGTTGCGCGCCCCCCATCCTTCAGCGCCCATGGGGGTTTGTGTGAAACGACACGGCAAACGAATCAGACACAGCCCGTCGGCTTTGGCATTCCGCCATATTTCGTGATTGGTTTCATCGGTCCGGTCATCCAGAGATTGAATACCTCCTTCTGATCCTGGTTGATATATTTGGCAAACTTGCGTATCGGCGGCACCATGGAAAACTCCTCGTAGTAATCACGGGCCTTCATGATTTGCTCCCAGCGCGCATCATTCAACTCGAATGAATCCGCTTCGGCCATCGCTCGTCCTACCTCCGGCGTCCAGTCGTCCATATTGACAAGATACCCATCTCCATCCCGATCGGGAAGCTCCATGATTCGTTCTCCTCGTCAAATATTATATTGTCCGCATAATCTACCCCAACCGATTAATCCAGTCAATCATGAACGTTTCCCCATTTTACCCGTAACGCGACTCGTGACAGAGTAAATCATAAATCAGCACTTCCTTGGCGCCTGTAACCGGCACCATTAACCGGTACCATTAACCAGCATAATATTCCCTGAGCGGTGATGTATCTGGTAAGCTGATTCTGTTGTTGGCAGATTCTGATTTTCCAGATTATCTGTCGTCGTGATCAGTCGTCGTGATCATGAGACGCCAATTCATGGGATGCTTTGCGAGGTAACAGTGATGAATACAATTAAAATATTGGGAATTGCGCTGATTCTGGCCGGGGGTGTGGCGTTGGCATATGGCGGTTTTACCTATACGCGCGATACGCCCGAGGTCAAATTGGGGCCAATAGAACTGTCAGTCAAGAAAACGGAGACAGTGAACATTCCGGTCTGGGCTGGAGCAGGGGCGATAGTGGTAGGCGTGATTCTGCTTTTTGTGCGCGAGTAATTCTTTTGTCGCCTGCAGAGCCAGCGATTTGTTTCCACATGATCGGGTTGCTCAGTACGGGTGAAATTTATAGGCGTCTGCCAGAAGCGTTGGTACGCAATACGAAAAAGGGAGAATGGCGAATCAAGTCTGAAAATATTGTGAAAATGTGATTGACTTTAATGGTAAAAGGTCTGATAATGCCGCATCTTGTTACCCATGGAGGTCTCTTGGACAGTTGCCCTAGTAAATTAAACCGCGTCAGCTAAATCAGCGAATTCGCAGGCTCTGTCTTTGACTTCCGCCGCCGTCTCGCTGATTCAGCGGGATGGTGCGCCAGCAGCACTTCTTTTTGATCCGTATCGTTACGGATTGCTCTGATCACCTCCTCCGGTTGTTTGTATCCGTCGTATCGTTTTGATGTCGGCACGGCTTTGCCGCGCACCGACCTTGATCTGGTTTGAGTTCGCTTGAACCACGATGCGGCATTTCGATTCATGCATTTGTCTGTCCGCCGGTATGTTGTGGACAGAATACATTCGTGCGAGGTGTCATCATGATTTTTCGTTCCAACACTGGTTTCAACAAAACAGCAACCGTTTCCATCGAACAACGCGGGTGGTTCTCCAATGCGAACCTTTTGGGCAAGCTCGTTCCTGGCGGTCGGGATCGCCAGGACGCACGTGTCGGCAGCAGCGGCATGTATGGCTTGCTGGTTTCCAATGGCGCCACACGTGGACAGTGGTTCTGAGCAGGGTACGGGGCACACGGACGTGTCCCGTCCGGAAACATGGAAATTTGGGGGGTTCGTCCATGACAACAAATGAACATACTGCCGTGCTCGACAGCGCCCACATCGGCGATATTCGTGGCGCACTTGGAACGATTCGTCAGGGTGATGTCGGCTCAAGAAACAGCTTGTGGCATCGGCTCAAGACCTTGCTGGCGATTCTCGGGCCTGGTCTTATCGTGATGGTCGGGGATAACGATGCCGGCGCTTTTGGAACCTATTCGCAGGCAGGTCAGGATTACGGCACGAGCTTGCTCTGGTCGCTTGCCTTGTTGATTCCGGTGCTTTATGTGAATCAGGAGATGGTGTTGCGTCTTGGCGCTGTCACCGGTGTCGGCCATGCGCGCTTGATCGTCGAGCGGTTCGGTAAATTCTGGGGTGCGTTCAGCGTCATCGATCTGTTCATTCTTAATGCGTTGACTATTGTTACCGAATTCATCGGCATCAGCCTCGGGCTTGGTTTTCTGGGTATTCCGAAGCTGGCCGGCGTGGCCATTGCCTCTGTTCTTATCATCCTTGCCGCAGGAACGGGCGATTTTCGCCGTTTTGAGCGTTTTTCGCTGGTTCTGGTCGCGGGCAGCTTTTTGCTCGTGCCGATTTTCGTCATGGCGCATCCGCCCATTTCGCAAGTTTTGCACGATTTTGTTACACCACAGATGCCGAAGGCGGCCAAATTGAGCGATGTCATGCTGCTTATCATCGCCATTGTCGGAACGACCGTGGCTCCCTGGCAATTGTTTTTCCAGCAAAGTTATGTGATTGACAAGCGCATCACGCCACGCTTTATCAAGTATGAGCGCATCGACCTCTGGCTTGGCATCGTTATTGTGATTGTTGGGGCGGTAGCCATGATTGCGTTTACCGCGGTGACTTTTGCGGGGCATCCTGAATTCGGCAATTTTACCGATGCGGGAGGGGTCGCGGCCGGATTGGCGCGCTACCACGGCAAGCTGGCCGGAACCTTGTTCGCCATTGCACTCATTGATGCCAGCATTATCGGCGCATCGGCGGTTTCGTTGTCGACAGCTTATGCCATTGGCGATGTGTTGTCGCTCAAGCATTCCTTGCACCGCAAAGCGACGGAGGCCAAAGGGTTTTATGCGGTTTATGCGGCGCTGATCGTGATTGCGGCGGCATTGGTGGTCATCCCAGGTATCCCTCTGGGCTTGTTGACGAATGCTGTGCAAACGCTTGCAGGAATTTTACTGCCCAGCGCTACCGTGTTTTTGTTGTTGTTGTGCAACGACAGGGAAGTGCTCGGTCCATGGGTTAACGGCAAAGTGCTTAATATCTTCACGGCTTTTGTGTGCGGGATACTGATCGTTTTATCCCTGGTCCTGACAGCTTCGGTGGTGTTTCCGGGGCTCTCCGGCGATTCGATCATCATGATACTGGTCGGCGGCGGCATTGCGGGCGTGTTGACAGCGGCAGGAATGCGGCTATGGCACGTCTGGAAAGGGGGCGGGCAATACGGTATCGAACCTGAGCACGCGCAGGTTTATACCGCTGAGGAAGTCATCAATTGGCGCATGCCTGCGCTGGGTGCGCTGAAGCCGGTGCAACTCTCGGCCACGAAACGCACCTGGATGGGTGTGTTGCGCGCGTATCTCGTGATAGCCACGGCCATGGTCATCTACAAGGTCATTCAGACCGGTTTCTGAACCGATCGTCCGACCTGCGCCCGCGGTCGGTTGCCCACTTTTTTGATTTGGGACGTTCAATGAAATGTCCTCGGGGATGTATTGTCTCCTCGCGATGAATTGGATTCAACATGATGAAAATTATTGTGCTGATGGTTTCCATGGCTGTGGGTTTCGTGCGTTCCGGTCGTACTGTTGCGGCCATGTCGCGACGAGCCGGGCCAGATGTGCGATGGGGGAAATTGCTGCTGGTGCTGCTTGCCGGCGTGAGTTTATCTCGTTTTGTATGCGCTGCCGATGGCGAGGTGGCCGGACCCGACGCTGCATCGACTGATAATGCGACGCTTTCAGCCGGTCCGGTGGCGGATGGCAAAGCCTTGGATGTTGCGTCTGCCGGAGTCGGGCCGGCGAGCAATCCGTGGCTGGTATACGGGCAATATACCAACACCTACCAATGGCATCCGGCTTTTTCTGCACCGGGCTACAATCCTGATGCCCAAAGCCTGAATCCGGGCAATAATGGCGAGCAGACAAATGATGCGACGCTATACTTGGGTTATCGTATTGATCCGGATACGGAAATCTGGATCAATCCGGAATACGATCAGGGTTTTGGTCTGAGCAATACGTTTGGCGTGGCCGGTTATGTCAGTGGCGAAGCCTACAAGGTAGGCGCAGTCAATCCCTATTATCGTACTTCGCGGCTGTTTATCCGCAAGGTGTTCAATCTGGGCGGCGAGAGCCAGCATATCGACGCGCAGATGAACCAGATGGCCGAATCGCGCACGGCGGACAACGTTATCGTGACGCTGGGAAAATTTTCTGTGGTCGATGTATTCGATACCAACGCGTATGCACATGATCCACGCAACGATTTTTTGAATTGGTCTATTATCGATGCCGGTGCATTCGATTATGCTGCGGACGCCTGGGGTTATAGCTATGGTGGCAGCGTCGAATGGACACAGTCCTGGTGGACGCTGCGCAGCGGGATTTTTGATATGCCCGTGGTGCCAAACAGTGAAAAGCTCAATGAAAACTTGAGCGAACTCGAATGGGTGGCCGAATTCGAAGGGCGCGAGAACTGGTTTGTTCAGCCCGGCAAGATCAAGCTGCTGGTATTCATCAATCACGGAAAAATGGGCTCTTACAAGGATGCGTTGCAACTCGCGGCACAAACGGGAACGACGCCCAGTACCGCTCTGGTGCGGCGCTATGCGTCACGTCCCGGTGTTGCGTTGAATATCGAGCAGGGGTTGACGCCAGACCTCGGTTTGTTCGCGCGCGCGAGCCTCAATGGCGGCAATGAGGAAGAATTTGCTTTTACTGACATCAATCAATCGTTTTCGAGTGGACTTTCATTGCAGGGTGACCGCTGGGGACGCGCCGACGACACGGTCGGTCTGGCCGGGGTCGTTAATGGTCTGTCCAATGCCGCACGCAATTATTTTGCTGCTGGCGGTCTGGGTGGCATCATTGGAGATGGTTCTTTGCCACAGTACGCGGGCGAAGCCATCGTCGAACTGTATTATGCCTGCCATATTTCGGCGCACATCACTGTCACGCTGGACTATCAGCACGTCAACAATCCGGCGTATAACGCCGAACGTGGACCTGTTGATGTTTTTGGCATTCGAACCCATTTGGTTTTTTGACGTCAGGCATATGATGGTCTCGCTGATGGGGGAGCAGCTACTGATTAATTCCTCCACGCATGTGCATTTCCCGGACGCTCACCATCAGCACAATCACTGATGATCGAGTTGATGATTGAGTTGATGATTGAGCAAGGTTTGTCATACTCACCTAATTTGTACAAGCTACACTTTCTTGCGCAAGCTTTGCGTCTCGACGATGCCTATCGAAAAGCATAACTGTTAATTGATAGTTCCTGTCTTGCGCTATTACCCTCTGTTGGTATATTTCTATAATTTCAAGGATCATCGTTATCATCATGAGAAAACCTGACATAAAAGTTGTCTGCGCTGTCGTCATGTTGGCAGTGGCATTGTCGGCAAACGCTGACAAATTGCCATTGGAGAAGCTAGGGGATATTCCGTTAACCGGTAATACGTCGCGCTTCGACTATGCAAGCATTGATCCTCGAATGCATGAACTGTTCGTTGCCCATCTTGGCGATAGCACCGTTACCGTAGTTGACATGGAAAGGAGAAAAGTACTCGCTGATATTGCAGGGGTCGGTCACGTGCATGGTGTTCTGGCCGTACCCGAATTGGGCAGGGTTTATGCTTCCGCCACGGAAACCAATGAGATTGTTGTCATTGATACAGGAACATTGAAAGTCATTGCGCGCATCCCCGGGGGCTTCTATCCAGATGGCATGGCTTACGCGCCGGACGCACATAAGCTGTACGTTTCGGATGAGGATGGATTCACCGAAACGGTGATAGATACCCGCACCAATCAACGGATTGCCACCATCCACCTGTGGAGTGTTGTTGGCAATTCTCAGTATGACCGCGTTTCCGGTCATGTCTTCGTGAATGCGCAGACCTTCGACAAATTGATCGAGATCGACCCGAGAACTGACAGGATTGTCGGCAGGTATGACTTGCCGGGCGGTGACGGCCCACATGGTCTGTTGATCGATGCAAATGATCACCTTGCGTTCGTTGCATGCCAAGACAATAACAAGTTGCTCGTTTTGGATATGAAGAAGATGATGCACGTCCTTGCCTCTTTCAACATCGGCAAGGATCCCGATGTGCTTGCTTTTGATCCGGGTTTGCGTCGGCTTTATGTTGCTGGTGAACAAGGTGTCGTTTCTGCGTTCGATGTTACCGGAGATGAGGTGAGAAAGGTCGGGGAAGGTTTCATCGGCGACAATGCCCATGTTGTTGTCGTCGATACGAAAACACATCTGGTATATTTTCCCTTGAGAAATGTCGGGGGGAGTCCGGTGCTCAGATTGATGCGGCCAGCGTCAGGCAAGCCATAATCATTTCCAATCAGGCAATTCTGGTTGCCGTGCGCATCTACGGATGTTCAGAATGGGCTGAATAGCTGAGATCTGATTTGATTGGTAAAGTAGCGCATGACGGGATCAATCAGCGGTTTTTTCCGGTTTTTTCAATGAGCCAGAAAATATCTTTGTTATCTTGCGGCCGGGAGCCGTGCCAGACGATTTGCCAGTTGACGGGAATATTGGGGGGCGAGGTGCCGGTTTCGTCGATGAAACGCACATGGCATGTCGGGTTGTCGATATTGTCATGTCGGATATGCATCAGGCCAAAATAATAGTCAAACATCGGTCGTGTGGATTCGCCCAGATTTTCGCCGCTGACGCAGTCATACGCCGCCGGGACATAGTGCGTGGCGGCAACGAACGTGTCGCGGTAGCTTTTGGCATTGTCAATCCAAGGCAGCCAGAGGGTGGCAAACATTATCCAGAAAGTGGTAATGCCAAAGGCAGTGGATAAAACAGCGCGCGCACGTAAGCGTGGTAACCAATACCAACTGATTATCCAGGCGAGGCTTGTCAATAACGCCAAGATTACCGGGAGGGGTTGCATGGGCAGGACAAAGGCGGGATTCAAGCTTCTTGTCAAGCAATGCCATTGGGGCGCGTGGTGCGTTATTTGAAAAATGCCCCATACCAGCCAGCTTAGTATGACGCAGGGTAAAAACAGCAGGCGCGCCAGATAATCACCAGCCAGATTGAGGCGGGCAGGAAGTTGCGTGGTGGCGGGTGTTGCCAGCAGGGTGAGACTGACAAGCATGGGTAAGCCATAAGCGGTACGGGCAGAGGCGGAGACCTGCATGACAGTCAGATAGACAATAAAGCTTGTCAGGGCAAATTGTATTTCAGGGCGCGATACGTGACGGTTGTGCCACAGGGTGAGCAAGGCCAACGGCCATAATGGCCAGGTAAACCAGGGCAGGGTTTTTGGCCAAAACCAGGCGGAGTTGCCAGCGCCGAGTTGCGGCACGGAAAAGCCCAGAAATCTGCCGACGTTGTTGAGCCAGAACCAAGTGTAGAATAACTCATGCGAACGTAACCAGAGGGCAGTCGGCCAAATCAGGAAAAAGGGTAGTGCCGCCAGTGTGGCAATGCCCATGGCCCGAAACCAGATACGTTGCCGCCAGGCAGGAAAAAATAACAATACGATGGCCGTGACGCCGAGTGTACCGGGCACCAGCAATCCCTTGCCCAGAAAACCGATGCCTGTGCCTACGCCTAACCAGAAACCACCGGATAGCGCATGGGTGCGTCCACGCAGAAAACCGTAACTGGCGACGGCATAACCGGACAGCATGGCGTTGTCGGTAATCATGATGTGGCTTTCGAACAGCAATCCGAAGCTGGCGATGAGGCAGATGACAGCCAGTCGGCCATAGCCATCTCCCCATGCGGTGCGGGTGCTCAAGCCGGTAAAAAGCAGGGTCGTGCCGGTCAGGACGCCGCTGGATAGACGAACGGCATCGGGCATGATGAGAATGCCATGGCTGATGTGAACGAGTATGGCGCCCAACCAGTAATACAATGGAGGTTTTTCCATGAATGGGACGCCTGCATCATAGGGAACTATCCAGTCATGCGTGTGCAACATGTGTCGCACGATACTGAAAATGTAAGGTTCATCCTGTTTCCAGGGCCCATGGCCGAACAGGCCGGGCAGAATATACAACAGACACAGCAAGAGAATGAAGGGTAATGGGAGTCGATTAGGCATATTCGGGGTACGGTCAAACAATTTTTTGCGGCAGTGTGTTCAAGCTTATGCGGCTTGCAGGGCAAGGGTGCCGGAACGTCCGGCGAGACTGCCCTGAATGACCGGGATGTGTGGCAAATGCTGTGTATCCAGCTCGGAAAAATAGGTGGCAAGGCTGGTCAGGCGGTAGCCTTGCCGTTTCCAGCCAGCCAGTAACTGCTCGAAAACAGGGGCGAGTTTCATGCCTTCCAGTTCGGCGTGCAAGGTGTAGACATGGCCAGTTGGCGATTCGGTGTCGGTTAGCGCCAGAATATGCTGCGCGACATTATGGTTATCAGTATCACCAACCCCGATCAGTTCGTCCAGCGTTGGCAGGGTGGTGGGCAATTGGGGGCAGGCCGTTTTTCCGTTGGCGAGTATGGGAATGAAGGGGTGAGTGCCACGGGTATCGGAGGCGTAACGCAATCCCCATCGGGTTTCCTGCACGAAGGCATCGTCATTCATTTGCCAACCGGCCGCGCCGTGAGTGGCGGGGGCATGATGGAACACGTCAACGAAGCGTTGCCAGGCTTTTTGCATTTCCCGTTCGGTCCAGGCTGCACTTTTGTGTGCGACAAAATCTTGCCATTTGATGTGATCAAAAGTGTGAATACCGGTTTCAAATCCGTTCTGTTCTATATCACGCAATATGCCGGCGCAGCGTCGGGCGATATCAGGGCCCGGCAGCAGGGTACCGTAGAGCAGGGTTTTGATGCCGTAATGCTCGACAACGGAGGTGCGGGAAACTTTTTGCATGAATCCGGGGCGGAAGACGCGCCGGATGGCGCGTCCGGTATGGTCCGGCCCCAGACTGAACAGAAACGTGGCATCAGCTTGATATTGCTGTAACAGTTTTGCCAGACGTGGCACGCCTTCACGTGTGCCACGGTAGGTGTCCACGTCAACTTTGAGTGCAAGGGTACGCATGCGCTGTGTCGGGTCAATCCATCAATGCGCGAGCGCTGGCAACTTGTCCGCGATAGGCTTCGAAGACTTGTTCCAATGCTTGCGCCATGGTGTATTCCGGTTTCCAGTCAAGGTCTTGCATAGTGTTGTCAATTTTTGGAACGCGATTCTGTACGTCCTGATAACCTTTGCCATAGTAGGCATCGGCAGTGGTCTCCACGATGTTGACCTTGGCAGCACTGTCGCTGTATTCGGGGTAGCGTCTGGCCAGATCCAGCATCATGTGCGCCAGATCACGGATGGAATGGTTGTTGGCGGGGTTGCCGATGTTATAAATTTGCCCGGAAGCCACATTGTTGTTGTTTTCGATGATTTTCATCATGGCGGAAATGCCGTCGGCAATATAGGTAAAGGCACGCTTTTGATGTCCGCCATCGACCAGTTTGATATCTTCGCCGCGCACGATATGACCCAGAAACTGGGTGATGACACGTGAGCTACCTTCTTTGGGGGTGTGAATGCTGTCCAACCCGGCACCAATCCAGTTGAATGGGCGGAACAGGGTGAAATCCAGCTCGCCTTTCATGCCATAAGCCCAGATGACACGATCCATGAGTTGTTTGCTGCATGAATAAATCCAGCGCGGTTTATTGATCGGACCCAAAATGAGTTCTGACTGGTCCGGATCGAATTGTTCGTCATGGCACATACCGTAAACTTCGGATGTGGAGGGGAACAGGATGCGTTTCCTGTATTTGACGCACTGGCGCACAATGGGCAGATTGGCTTCAAAATCAAGTTCAAAGACGCGCAGCGGGTCGTTGACGTATGTTGCCGGTGTGGCAATGGCGACCAGTGGCAGGATAACGTCACATTTTTTGACGTGGTATTCAATCCATTCCTTGTTGATGGTGATATCGCCTTCGAAAAAGTGGAAACGTGGATGGTCAGTGAATTCGGTGATTTTGTCACGCATCATGTCCATGCCATAAATTTCCCAGTCGGTGGTGGACAGGATGCGTTGCGACAGGTGATGACCGATAAAACCGTTGACACCCAGAATCAGAATCTTTTTCATGAAATTTCTCGGATAAAGTAAATGATGGTGTTAAATGTGGAAGGTTGTGCTACCTAGTTGTTGATGCAACTGTGATGGTGATATTTCGTTTCCGTTCCATGTCAGGGAGAGAATTTGCAACGTACCGTCATGACATTGCACGAAACAACCGCGATTATCGCAAAAAAACACAATGTTGGCATGAGGAATTTCATCGACTACGCGACTGCGCAGGATATGTATGGATTTGCCGTCGATTTCGCTGAAAGCGGCAGGATAAGGTGGCGCCACTGCGCGGATGAGGTTATGGATGGCGTGTACGGATGCTGTCCAGTCGATGCGACTGTCTTCCGGTGTGCGGCCACCAAAATAACTGCCTTGCGCCAGGTTCATCGCTATGGCCGGGGCATTGCCGGTTAATAACATGGGTAGTGCTTTGTGCAAGGTGATTTCTGCCGCACAGACGATTTTGTGAAAAACGTCGATGGCGATGTCGTCGCATAAAATTGGCACGGCAGTTTGCGCTACCAATGCGCCGGCATCTGGTTTCTCAGTCATGTAGTGCAGGCTTGCACCGGTTTCCGTTTCGCCATGTATGATGGCCCAATTTACCGGCACGCGACCACGGTAGCGTGGCAATAATGAGCCGTGCATGTTCAGCGCACCCTGTTTTGGAATGGCCAATAGCGCTGGTTTGAGCATGTGACGGTAATAAAACGAAAACAGAAAATCCGGTTGCAGTGCGCGGATACGTTCCTGTATGTCATGAATATTGGGGTCAGGCGGCTGTATGCAAGGTAACCCGTGCAGCGCAGCCAGTTCAGCCACGCTGTCGAACCAGATGTTTTCTCCAGGGGAGTCAGCGTGGGTGATTACCAGTGCAATGTCAATGCCGGCATCGAGTAATACCGACAGGCAGCGTACTCCCACATTATGATAGGCAAACACAACCGCACGTGTCATGCCGGGCGCCTTTTGTCGGGTGTCAGCAGGCTGGGCGGCTCGTTGTCATCCTGTTGTTGCAGAATCGCGTCGATGAGATAGCGTGGGCGCTGACGTACTTGTTGATAAATGCGGCCAACGTATTCGCCCAACAGGCCAATGCCGAACAGAATGACACCAATCAGGAAAAACAGAACGCCAAACAAGGTAAATACGCCATCGACTTCCGGACCGATGAAAATACGCCTGAGTGCCAGATAGATGACAAACAACGCCGAGAAAAATGACAGGCTCAGTCCGACCAGTGAAAAAACCTGCAATGGAATAATGGAGAAACCGGTCATCAGATCAAAGTTGAGCCGGATTAACTGGTATAGCGAATATTTGGATTCGCCTGCTGCACGTTCTTCATGTTTTACCAGTACCTCGCCCGGGTTGCGGGCATAGGTATAGGCCAGTGCGGGAATGAATGTATTGGATTCGTGGCTATGGTTGATGGCGTGCACAATATCGCGGCTGTACGCACGCAACATGCACCCTTGGTCTGTCATCACGATGTGGGTGATGCGTTCACGCAACCGGTTCATCGCCCAGGAAGCATGACGACGCCAGGATACGTCCTGTCTGACTTCACGCACGCCACCTACATAATCATGACCGGCATCCATTCCCGTCAATAGTTTATGAATTTCTTCCGGCGGGTTTTGCAAATCAGCGTCCAGTGTCACGATGCGGTCACCACGGCATTGGGCAAAACCGGCCAATATCGCCATATGCTGACCGAAATTGCCTGCGAGCAGAACCACTCTGGTCACCTCGGCGCGACGATGAAACTGTTCGCGCAGCAGGGCAGCAGAGCGGTCACGACTGCCATCGTTGATGAAGATGATTTCGTAAGGGATTTCCAGCGCATCGAGCGCGGGGTACAGGCGGGTAAACAGTACTGGCAAACCTTGTTCTTCGTTGTAAACCGGAATGACGACAGAAAGTGCGGGAGATCCCATCATGCGATACCTTTCAGTGCATCCTGCAATGTGTCATGCAAGGCGCGACAAACCCTGGTCACATCTTCATCGTGCATGGCCGGGAACAGAGGCAGGGTAATCGTGCCCGCACCAATGCGTTCCGCATGTGGGAACTGTCCTTCGTGATAACCCATCGCACGGTAGAGTTGGAACAGGTGAATTGCCGGGTAATGCACGCCAAGCGCGATTTCCCGTTCGCGCAGACGGGCAATGAATTCGCCACGGCTGATTTTCATGCGCGACAACGGCAGCACCAGTTGAAACATGTGCCAGTTGCTGTGCGTGAAGTCGGCTATTGGTAATTCAAAACCCAGGCTGGCGTCCAGTTGCGCAAAATATTGCTGTGCCAAGTGGCGACGCCGTGCTGTGAATTCTGCCAGGTGGGGCAGTTGCCCAAGGCCGATGGCGGCGGCGATATCGGTGAGGTTGAATTTTCCGCCTGCGACGTCGACTTCCATGCCGCCATCTGGCGAACGCACTACGCCTTGCAGCCGCAGTTTTTCACATAACGGGACGAGCGTTGCGTCGGGTAATACCAGACAGCCCCCTTCGCCGGTGGTGATGTTCTTGTTGGCATGAAAACTGAATGCGACCAGATCGCCAAAGCTGCCAATGGCACGCCCACGCCAGTTGGCGCCGAATGATTGCGCTGCATCTTCGATGACGCGCAATCGATACTGGTTGGCCACGGCGTACAACGCATCGCGGTCAACAGGCAACCCGGCCAGATCCACGGCAATGATGGCACGTGTTCTGGGGGTGATGGCGTGTGCAATTTGTGTCAGGTCAATATTGCGGGTGACCGGATCGACATCGACAAATACCGGTTTGGCGCCAGCCAGAACGATGACGTTTGCCGTTGCCACCCATGACAGTGGTGTGGTGATGACTTCATCGCCGGGTTGAATGCCGATGAGGTCTAGTGCGATTTCCAGTGCGGCGGTGCCGGAGTTCAGGCTGCGTACCGGCCGGTGATCCAACATGGACGACAGTTCGCGCTCAAAAGCCTGTACGTTCGGGCCGCTGGTCAACCAGCCAGAGCGCAATACGGCCGTCACCGCATCAATGGTGGCTTCGTCAAGGGTGGGGCGGGTAAAGGGTAACAGAGCCATGAGGGGTACTCAGTGTCGGGTAATCAGAAAAACGCCAAACAGGATGACAACGACACCAGCCACGCGTTCCGTGGAAAGATGTTCGCCAAACAGCCACCAGGCAGCCAGCGCGGTCACGATGTATCCCAATGATACCAGCGGATAAGCGAGGCTTACTTCGACCCGTGACAGCAAAACAATCCAGACCAGCACGCTGACGACATAGCACGCCAATCCACCCAGAATGAAACCGTTACTGGCGAGTTTGAGCAGAATGGGTACGATGTTGCCAACATTGAAGGCAAATCCATTCAGCGCGCGTGCGCCAACCTTCAGTAATAATTGCGCTGCGGCGTTGATGAATACGGCTGTGAGCACCAGTATCCAGTTGACCGGATTCATTGGATCGCCTTTCCGATTGATGGTTTTTGCGGGGTTACCACCACCACACGGCGCGTGTCGCGCGCGATGACCTGCATGGCAAGACCGTGTTGTTGCAACAACATATATTCAGCAGGCGACATAATGGCCAGTGCGTAAGGCTGGAGCGGCCACAGACGCTCAAATGCCGTCACGGTCGGAATCCATCGTGTTGGTTCTTGCTGGATACCAAACGCCATTTCATCCGGGTGTGCGACCAGAATGACTGTCTGGTGCAGATAAGGGGGTAAGGTTTGTTCGTACATCGCTACGCTATAAAATGGCGCGCCGGGTTTGAGCCAGGGGCGGATTTCAACGGCCAATGAGCGGGCAGAACTGGCCGGAGAGAGTTGGTCATAACCCAGATATACCAGTTGTCCCATGATGATGCCGCCAAGCGCCATGGCAATGGCGGCAGACAATATTTTTTCGCGCCGTGCGAACCAGAAAGCGACAAGCCCGCCAGCCAGCCAGACGAGAGCGGCTTTTTGTAACCAGGGGGTAAAATGCCGGAACAGTTGAACAGGCACTTCAGCGCTGGCGCTACGGGTGATGTACGGTGCCAATAAAAACAACAAAGCAGCGAACGGGACGACCACCAGCATTTGCCAGCTCAGCCGTTTGCCATCGATGACCGCCATCTGTTTTCCGATGAGCAACGCCAGTGACGGAAAAATGGGCAAAATATAGGGTACCAGCTTGGAATGAGAGATGGAAAAAAACACGAAGATGAAAACTGTCCACACCGTGAGCATTTTTTCTGCTGAAAACCCTCGCGTTGGTGTTGCTGGCCATGCGCCACGCAAGGTATCCGGCAGCGCACCAAGCCAAGGTAAAATACCCAGCAATACCACAGGAATAAATGTGTACCACGGATGCATGCGACCGGCTTCCGGCGTCAGATAACGCAAAAAATGTTCATGAATGAAAAAGAACCATAAAAATTCCGGATTGGCACGTGATACCAGTACAAACCAGGGTACGGTCACCACGGTAAATAATATTAACCCGGGCAGGAAATGCAAGCGTTTCCAGATGGCGATATCGCGCGCCAGCAAGCTGTACAAAATGAGTACCGCGCCGGGAATGGCGATGCCAATCAGGCCTTTGCTCAGCATGGACAGCGCCATGCCCATCCAGCAGACGAGCATCCAGTTGCGCTGTGCCGATGGGTTGTTTGCCGTTTGTCCCAGCAGTAATGCAAACAGGGAAAGTGCCATGAAAAATGTCACGCCCATGTCGAGAATGGCAATATGACCGATGGCAAAATACAGAAAGCTGCTTGCCAGGACCAATCCCGCTATCAGGCCGGCACGTCGGCCAAACAAGCGCTCACCAGTGAAAGCTGCTGCCAGAATACCCAGATAGCCGGTCAACGCAGCCCATAAACGGGCTGTCCATTCGTGCTCGCCGAAAACGGCGTAAGCTGTTGCGGTTGCCCAATATTGCAACGGCGGTTTTTCAAAATATTTCAATCCATCGAGTCGGGGCGTCACCCAATCGCCCGACACCAGCATTTCACGCGGAATTTCAGCATAACGGCCTTCGTCCGGGCGCACCAATGCATTGTGCCCAATGCTGAAAAACCAGAGCCATGTTAACAGCACTGACAATACTATCAATGCGAGAAAGTGCGGGGTGAAACGCTGGGAAGTCAAGAAAGTAAGGTCCGGGTAAAGTTTTTAAAGGTTGTGAAGGGGTATGCAACCATTGCAAATGGCAGGTGATTATATCAAATTGGCACAAGACTGGTGCTGTCCGTATGTCAGACGGGTATATTTGTTTGGTATTTTTCCGTTATTTTTCCGCGGATTCAACTCTGAATTGAGAAGCGGTCTGGAAAATTTGAACAGTCTTTTAAGTGGATGACCTGCTGACATACAATACATTGAGGCAACGAAGCAGTAACCAAGAGAAATCACATACGCGATTCCGTTCTGACGGTTGTAGCCAACGGAGTGCTTGGGTGGCTAACGAAGTTGAGGGGCGCCGCGCTTTTGCGGCGTCCCTCTCGAACGCAGGATTAGACATGTACCTCAACGAACTCGCTATACGAATGTGGCTGAGGCACAGAAGCGCCTTGGTCTTTGATACCCTCAAGATGGAACTCGATAGCTTCTTGAATAAGCTGCAACACCTCTTGCTTTGAACTCCCTGCAGCAATGCAGCCAGGGAGATCCGGGACGTATGCCCCGAAACCGCTTGGATCTTGCTCGACGACCACCATATAACGCATAACAAT
>JAJYHV010000059.1 GCA_021790515.1 Pseudomonadota bacterium | reverse complement strand
GATCATCGCAATTTGGTCTGTAACGCGATTCGTGGAGGAGTTAATCAGCGCTTCCTTAGCAAATCACGAAAATTTATTTCATCAAGTCACCATCGTGATCACGTGGGAATGAATCAGTGCTTCCCTCTACTGCCAGGCAGCCGGCAACAAACGTTCACGCCGTTCGGCATCCAAACGTGTCACTGAAGCGCAGTCAGTCCGATGAATGGTCATGCCGCGCGTTTGGGTGGCATACGCCACGATTGAATCCGATGATACAGGGTGGCAGCAACGCGCCAATGTCACCGGCAGCCCTGTCACACCGGCCACAGTCACCTTAGGCAGCGCGCCGGCAACATGTACTGCGACTCGCGGTTGAAAAACGGGAGGGGTCACCAGCAAGCCATCCATTTTTCTGAGCGTTTGCTCGATTTGCTGCAAACTCAATTCACCGCGCCCCAACGCAGCGAACATTTCTTCGCTGCGGGCAAATTGCAATTGTCCGGCCAACCGTTCATGGCTGATTTCGTGTATGCGCAAACGACGTAATTCTCGTGCCAGCAGTTCGCGCCCCAATGCAACATGCGCATCGAATTGCTCCACCCGAAACCAATGTCTGACCTTGGCACGTGCGCGTGCAGTACGTAAATACCCCAGCGCCGGATTCAGCCAGTCACGGCTTGGCGATCCTTGCTTCACCGTCAGGATTTCGACGCGCTGGCCATTTTTGAGTGGCGTATGCAAAGGCACCATGGCTCCATCAACGCGCGCGCCACGGCAGCGATGTCCCAAATCCGTATGCACATGGTAGGCAAAATCGAGTGGACTTGCCCCTGCTTCCAGATCGATGACCCGCCCTTGCGGTGTCAACACGTACACCCGATCCTGAAACAGCTCATTACGAAACAGCTCAGCCAATGCCCCTTCATCGCTAACCTCATCCTTCCAGCGCAAAATTTGCCGCAACCAGGCAATTTTGTCCACAGGGGCCGAAGATTGGCCGTTTTCCTTGTACCGCCAATGCGCGGCTACCCCCAACTCCGCATACTCATGCATCGCAAACGTGCGAATCTGAATCTCCAGCGGCTTGTTTTCCGGCCCAATCACCCCGGTATGCAGCGACTGATAATTATTTGCTTTCGGTTGCGCGATGTAGTCGTCAAACTCACCGGCAATCGGCTGCCACCACTGATGCACCAACCCCAGCGCCCAATAACAGTCTTTCAGCTCCGGCACCAGAATACGCACCGCCCGAATGTCGTATAACTGCTCGAAATCCAAATGCTTGCGATGCATTTTATTGATAATACTGACAATATGCTTCGGCCTGCCGCTCACCTCCGCCCTTAGCCCTTCTTGCGCCAATCCCTGTGACAATTGCTGCACCACCTGTTCGATATAACGCTCTCTATCCAGACGTTTTTCATCAAGCAGGCGGGCAATTTGCCGATAATTGTCCGGTTCCAGGATGCGGTACGCCAGATCCTCCATCTCCCACTTGAATTGCCAGATACCCAGACGATTGGCCAACGGGGCAAACAACACATGAACTTCCCGTGCCAGATGATGGCGTACGGGGATATCGGGTTGTTGCAAAGACAGGCGCAGACGATACAGGCGTTCAGCCAGGGCAATCAACACGACTCGAATGTCTCCCACCATCGCCAATAACATCTGGCGCAGATTTTCAGCTTGCGAACGCCCATCTTTACGAACAGAGTCGTCCAGCAATTCAGCAAAATTTTCCAACCGGCCGATTTCTTGCGCCAGTTTTTTTGCTTCCTCGCTGGCTGGCGCATCCTCAACAGGCGCCCCCAGCAACAATGCCGCCAAGAGGCTGGTGGTATCCAACTGCAACTGGGTGACCAACAACGCCACACCTGCCGCATAGTGCCAGCCATCATCCGCATCTTGCTGTTGCCGCCACAATAACAGCGCACGAACGGCCTCGACATCTGTTTCATTCAACCCGACAAACAGCGATGACACATCTGTTTGATTGTCCAGTGCTTTATCTTGCCTGCTTACCATATCCGCTTACCATATCCGCTTACCATGCCAAAGATTTTTCCTGCCCGCCATCTTGCCAATAACGACGATATTTCTGCCGCCAGACTACCACAACTGGCGCGTGGTTCGGTACAAAGCGCACAGAAACCTCACCATCACGATCGCTGCGCCAATACTGACTACCTGCCCGCACATAACGCGCTACCACGTCGCCATGCGGGTGACCAAACCGGTTATGCGCTCCCACCGAAAAAATCACCCAACGTGGGCGCACTGCCGCAATGAATGCCGGTGTAGACGACGTGTGGCTACCGTGATGCGGCGCCAACAACAAATCTGCCCGCACCTGTTCACCAGCCGCCAGCATCTGGCGCTCATCCCTGGCCTCAATATCGGCAGTCAGCAGCACACTTCCACCAGCACTGCTCGCCTTGAGCACGCAACTGCGGTTGTTGTCTTTGAGATGCATATCGGCATAACTGCTGCCATCCGGATGCAGCACCTGAAACTTCACCCCGTCCACCTGCCAGAATTCACCGGTAACACAACGCACCAGACGCGCCGCCCAAGGCCGCACCACCCCATTCCGCGCTGCCAGAGAAGTCAGGATATGATTGGCTGGCACGGCGGCCAACACTGAATGCGCGCCACCGGTATGATCATTGTCATCGTGAGACAACACCAACGTGTCCAGACCATCAATACCTTCGCCCTGCAAATAGGGCACGATGATACGCCCCCCGCTGTCACTACCGTTGCCGTATACCGGCCCGGTGTCAAACAGATAGTCGTGCTGATGTGTGCGCAATACCACAGCAAGCCCTTGACCGACATCCAGCGTATCGACCCACAAACCGCCGGGCGGCGGCCTCGACACATGCACCCAAAACAGTGGCAACAAACACACCACCCCCAACCAACGGGCGGGCACTCCGCGCGGCAGCAACAGCCAGGCCACCCCCACTGTCCCCAATGACACAGCCCATCCATCCGGTGCAGGTTGATGCCACACCGGCCATATCGCCAATTCACGCAATATCGACACCAGCAACGCCAGCACGGCATGCGCCATTTGCACCAGCACAGCCATTCCGGTCAAGCTACCCAGCAGCACCAGCGGCGTCACCAATAATTCCACCACGGGAATTGCCACCACATTCGCCAGCGGTGACACCAAGGACAACTGACCAAAAAACGCCAGCAGCACCGGTGCCAGACCAATCGCCACTGCCCACTGTGCACGCCACCAACGGCGCCAGAACGCCACCTCGCCGACCCGCGCATTACCGACATACCACAGCCAGCCCACCGCACCAAACGATAGCCAGAAACCTGGCGCCAATACGGCCCAAGGATCAATCAGCGACACCACAAACAACGCCACCGTCAACAATAGCGTCGCAGACACACGCACATTGAACAGCATCGCCCACGCTACTGTCAGCAGCATCAACAACGTGCGTTGTGCAGGTACGCCAAAACCTGCCAGCGCCACATACACAAACGCCACAAAGGCACTGGCAACAGTTGCCACACGCTGCGCCGGCCATACCAACACAAGCCACATCAACCTCGGCCATGTGAACACCGGCAACCGGCGCCACGACCAGAACGCCAACGCATACGCCAGACCGGCCAACATGGTGATGTGCGATCCGGAAATGGAAATCAGATGCACAATACCCGTGCGCTGAAACACCTGCCACTGCCAGGCAGGAATATCCGATTGATCGCCCACGGTCAACGCCTTCAGCACGCCAGCATATGGCTGTCCGGGCAACCAGGCATCGATTTGTTGCGCCAACAGCAACCGCCAGCGGTTAAACGTTCCCGCCCAGGTATAACTGCGATTCGCCAACAGCGACATGCCCGCGCTCATCTGCACGCGACCAAACGCCCGCACATCCTCGGCAAACCAGATACCTTCCGCGTCCGGCACATGCGGATTTTCGCTGGCTCGCGGCGCACGCAACGTAATGGTCCAGCGCCAACGCTGCCCGGGCAATATGGCGGGCAAAGCGAGCGGATGACGGTACGCGGCAAGTAACGCCAATTGCACATGACGCGGAATATGCGCACCCGGCGTCAACACAGCGTCGATATCAAAGGCAAACCGCACACCATGCGTCGTTTTGACAGGCATATCCGTCACCAGACCTGTCACCACCACAGGCACATCCGACCAAGCGTCCGGCAGATAATCGGCCAATCGTTCTGTTGCCCGCAGGCTCGCCCAACCGATTCCCATTGCCAGCCAAATCAATACGACTGCCAACCAGCGCACATTTCGCCACGACGAGGGTAATATCCAGGGCGCCCCCAACAACAGGGGCAAGCCCCAAAGCCAGACAGAATCCGGCAACTGCGGCATCCATTGTACCCAAGAGACACCGGCAACAAAGGCCAGCATCCCTGCCTGCCACACTTCACGCTTCGTTGGCGGTACCATCAGCACCAAACAACAGCGTTTTCAAACGCCGCAGTTCGTCGCGCAACTGTGCAGCACGCTCGAATTCGAGATTTTTAGCGGCGACAAGCATCTCTTTTTCCAGTTGCTTGACATCGCGGGTCAACGTTTTTTCATCCTTATGGTGGTAATCAGCCATTTTTTGCTGTACCCGCCGCGCTGCCTGCGCGCCCTTGTCATCGTACGGGCTATCGATGATGTCTTTTACCTGCTTTACCACACCACGTGGTGTAATACCGTGCTCCGCATTGAAAACCATCTGTTTTTCACGCCGCCGACTGGTTTCATCCATCGCGCGCCGCATGGAAGCAGTTACAGTATTGCCATACAAAATCGCCTTGCCGTGCAGATGACGCGCAGCACGACCGATCGTCTGAATCAACGAACGTTCGGAACGTAAAAATCCTTCTTTATCCGCATCCATGATGGCGACCAGCGAAACTTCAGGGATATCCAACCCCTCACGCAACAAATTGATGCCCACCAGCACATCAAACATGCCCAGACGCAAATCCCGAATAATTTCCACCCGTTCCACCGTATCCACATCCGAATGCAGATAACGCACCCGCACACCATGTTCGCTCAGAAAATCCGTCAAATTCTCTGCCATGCGCTTGGTCAATGTCGTGATCAGCACCCGTTCCTGTTGTGCCTCCCGCAAACGAATTTCAGACAACACATCGTCCACCTGTGTATCCGCTGGCCGCACTTCTATTTCCGGATCAATCAGCCCCGTGGGGCGCACCACCTGCTCGACCACCTGCGCCTGATGCACGCGCTCATATTCCGCAGGTGTCGCGGAAATGAACACAGCCTGCCGCATCACCCGTTCAAACTCATCGAAACGTAACGGTCGGTTATCCAGCGCCGACGGCAGACGAAAACCATAATTCACCAGATTTTCTTTACGCGCCCGGTCGCCTTTGTACATACCGCCAATTTGCGGAATGGTCACATGCGATTCATCCAGCAACATGATGGCATCCGGCGGCAGATAATCAATCAGTGTCGGTGGCGGTTCACCCGCTTGACGATGCGACAGATGACGCGAATAATTCTCGATACCCTTGCAAAAACCCAGTTCATTCATCATTTCCAGATCAAAACGGGTGCGCTGCTCCAAGCGTTGCGCCTCGACCAGGCGCCCCTCTTGCTGCAACTCATTCAAGCGTTCCCGCAATTCCTGCTTGATGGTTTCCATGGCACGCAACGTCGTTTCGCGTGGCGTCACATAATGGCTGGACGGGTAAATCGTAATCCGTTGCATTTTATGCAACACATGCCCGGTCAATGGATCAAACAGGCTGATATTCTCCACTTCATCATCAAACAACGACAATCGGACAGCATGCTCCGCATTTTCTGCCGGAAAGATATCCAGCACATCGCCACGCACGCGAAAAATGCCACGCCGAAATTCAAATTCATTGCGTGTGTACTGCATGGAAACCAGCCGTGCGATGATTTCGCGCAACGACAAACGCTCCCCCTGCCGCACATGCAAAATCATTTGATGATAATCGCCAGGGTCGCCGATACCATAAATCGCCGATACCGTCGCCACAATGATGCTATCGCGCCGCTCCAACAGTGATTTTGTTGCTGAAAGCCGCATTTGCTCGATATGCTCGTTGATACTCGAATCTTTCTCAATAAATAAATCTCGGGACGGCACATACGCTTCCGGTTGATAATAATCGTAATATGATACAAAATATTCTACAGCATTGCCAGGAAAAAATTCGCGCATCTCGGCGTACAATTGGGCAGCCAGTGTCTTGTTCGGGGCCATGATCATCGCTGGCCGCCCCAACTGTGCAATGACGTTGGCCATGGTGTAGGTTTTGCCGGAGCCAGTCACGCCGAGCAAGGTCTGGAACGCCAGACCATCGCGAATACCCTCGACAAGTTGCCCGATAGCGCGCGGTTGATCGCCCGCCGGAAGAAAAGGTTGATGTAAATGAAAGGGACTATTGGGAAATGTCAGAATCACAGGTAAAATTACCCCCTTGATAAAATGGCGGTAACACAGGTTTCGTCAGCGCCACACGCATCCGCCTGTGGCACCGAATGCTTCCTGCTTGCCCTATCGAAAAATCGTTACAACCTGTTTGCACCATAAGGAAGACTATGCTGGCTATTTCGCGCCGCGTCACGACAATCAAACCCTCCCCCACGCTGGCCGTGACAGCACGGGCAGCCCGACTCAAGGCTGAAGGCCGCGACATCATCAGCCTGGGGGCTGGCGAACCGGATTTCGATACCCCGCAGCACATCAAGGATGCAGCCACCGAGGCCATTCGCAGCGGTTTCACCAAGTATACCGCAGTTGGCGGAACGCCTTCCCTGAAACGCGCCGTCATCAACAAATTCCGCCGCGACAACCGGTTTGAATATCTGCCCAACCAGATTCTGGTCTCCTGCGGCGGCAAGCAGAGCTTTTTCAATCTGGTGCAGGCATGGATCAACCCCGGCGACGAAGTCATCATTCCCGCTCCCTACTGGGTGTCCTACCCCGATATTGTCCTGCTCGCCGGCGGCACACCAGTTTTCATTACCGCGGGAATTGCACAAGGGTTCAAAATCACCCCGCAACAACTGCGCGCCGCCATCACCCCCCGCACGCGAATGGTCGTCATCAACAGTCCAAGCAACCCAAGCGGTGCTGTATATTCTGCCGACGAGCTCGCCGCACTCGGTGAAGTGCTGCGAGAGTTTCCAGATATCCTGATTGCCACTGACGATATGTATGAACACATCCAACTACAGGATGAACCTTTTTACAACATCCTGAACGTCTGTCCCGACCTGACGCCACGCACTGTCGTGCTGAATGGCGTATCCAAAGCTTATGCAATGACCGGTTGGCGCATAGGCTACTGCGCCGGCCCTGCCGAACTCATCACCGCAATGGAAAACGTCCAGTCACAATCAACATCCAACCCAACCTCCATCTCACAGGTAGCGGCAGAAGCCGCATTAAATGGCGATCAATCCTGCATCACACCCATGATTACCGCCTTTCGTGAACGCCACGAATTCGTCGTCAACAGACTGAACGAACTGCATGGCATCGACTGCCTGTACGCTGGCGGCGCGTTTTACGCCTTTTTCGACGCCAGTTGCGCCATTTATCGTCTGCACAAAGAAGGGCGCATCAACGCCGCGACCGACCTCGCCTTCACCGAATACCTGCTTGAACACGCGGGAATCGCTCTGGTGCCGGGTTCTGCTTTTGGCAGCGAAGGTTATGCGCGACTGTCATTCGCAACCTCCATGCCGCAACTGCAAACCGCCTTGCAACGCCTGGAGGCAGCGCTAACCTGACGCGAGCCATCAAAAAGCCATCGATGTATCCGCTCATTCGCCCCCTGCTGTTCCAGCTTGATCCGGAAACCGCACACCGCGTCACGTTCACGGGTCTGCGTCTCGCACAACGACTTGGTATTCCCGTCGCACCAAAACCGGCAGAAAAACCCGTCAAAGTCATGGGTCTCACCTTTCCCAATCCCGTCGGACTGGCGGCAGGTCTGGACAAGAATGGCGAATACATCGATGCGCTCGCCGCGCTCGGGTTTGGTTTTCTTGAAATTGGCACTGTCACCCCACGCCCGCAACCCGGCAACCCGAAACCCCGCCTGTTCCGCCTGCCGACAGCACAAGCCATCATCAACCGCATGGGCTTTAACAACCAAGGGGTAGCCTATCTGCTCGAGCAAGTCAAAAACGCCGACTACCGTGGCATCCTGGGCATCAACATCGGCAAAAATGCCGCGACGCCCATTCAGAACGCCGCCGAAGATTACCAAACAGCGCTTAGCGCCGTCTATCCACACGCAAGCTACATCACCATCAACATCTCTTCCCCCAACACCAGTCACTTGCGCGAACTGCAAGCGGGCGACGCCATCGGTCAACTGCTCGCCGGTCTGAAAGCCACACAAACCCGTCTGGCCGACCAGCATGGCCGTTATGTGCCGTTAGCCATCAAAATTGCTCCCGACCTGGATGACAACGCCATCCGGCACTTGGCCGACCAACTGCGCCTGCACCGCATGGATGCCGTCATCGCCACCAATACCACACTGTCCCGAACCGGGGTCGAACACCTGCCCCATGCCGAAGAAACCGGCGGACTGTCCGGCGCGCCATTGACTGCACTCTCCACCCACGTCATCCGGCAACTGGCACAGGCACTGGCTGGAGAATTACCCATCATCGGCGCAGGCGGCATTTTGAACGCCCGCGATGCCCAGGAAAAACAGGCAGCTGGCGCGCAACTGGTTCAACTCTACACCGGTCTTATTTACCGAGGTTCCAGCTTGATAAAGGAATGTTCGGACGCCCTTGCAGGCTAGCAGCCTGTCAAAAAACGTCGCGCGCGCAGCCAGGATGAAATGGAACAGGATGAATCAGCGATTCTTTTTACGATGGTTCTTTTTACGATGGATCTTCCTCATCGCCGCCTTCTGGTACACTGCGGCATACGCTGCCACGCCACCCGATTTCGATGTGATCCGCACCGGACACCCTTCATCATGGGCTGTTCTGCGCGATCACGACAACCGGTTTCTGCAAGCCATTCGCCTGCTGCCCGACCAAAACCGTCTCGCTTGGGTGCCGCTTGCCCAGCTCTCGCTCGCCATGCAAAAAGCCGTCCTGATATCGGAAGATCATCGCTTTTATGCGCATCACGGCGTAGACTGGCAAGCCGTTCTCGGCGCCACTTGGGAAAATCTGCGCTACAGCACCCATCGCGGCGCATCCACCCTCAGCATGCAACTGGTCGGACTGCTCGACCCTGACCTGCGCCGCCATCAGGGTGGACGCACTCTCGACCAGAAATGGCGGCAAATTCATGCCGCCTCCGCACTGGAAAAACACTGGAACAAAGCGCAGATTCTGGAAGCGTACCTGAATCTGGCTCCCCTGCGCGCCGGACTGACCGGCATCCACGCAGCAGCGCAAGGGCTGTTTGCCACCTCACCCGATCAGCTCGACACAGCACAATCCGCCATTCTGGCCGCCCTGTTGCGCGGACCAAACGCCAAACCCGACACGGTTATCTGGCGCGCCTGTCACCTGGCGCAACGCATGGGCGAACCATCCGCCACCTGCCATCGCATCCGCATACTGGTGACGCAACATCTCAGCACGCCGCCAACACTATTCCCTGCCGGGATCGCCAATGACGCCGCCCATGCCCTCCTGCACCAACCCGGCGAGACTCTCACCAGCAGCCTCGATATACGGCTACAACAAACAGCGCATCGCATGGTCTATCAAATGACGCATCGCAACACGACATCCTTACCCAACCAAAGCGGCGCCGTCATCATACTCGACAATGCCAGCGGCAAAATTCTCGCCTACGCCAGCCAATACCCCAGCACCATGCCATCCCCGTTTGAACAACCCATTACCGTCACCGCACTGGCGCAACCACTACTTTACGCATTCGCCCTCAATACCGGCACCTCCACGGCAGACGCCGTTGAAAACGACGCGCCATTAGCCTTCATCAGCGCCCCGCTGGCGCCAGCGCCCGACAATCCAATCGATTTCGACACCGCACTTGCCAACGCACAATATCCGGCGGCATGGCGCATCTGGCAACAAATCGACCAAACGGGCTGGAAAAATTTCCTGCAATCACTCAACCTGCAAACCAGCAATACCTCCACTCCCGCCGTCACCGGCAACCTGATCAACCTTGCCAATGCCTGGCAAATGTTGGCCAACCACGGCACCCGCCAAACCGCCAGCTTTTATCCCGATGACACACACCAATCCCAACCGATACTACCCCCCGATATCACCAACCGCGTCACCTCTGCGCTGGCACAACCCCGCATGATAGCTGGCGTCTGGATAAATTCACGCGCTCCAATGGCATGGCTTGCCGAACAAGACATCTGCCGGACAGAGATTGCCGGTTACACCAACCAGATCACCTTGCTGTTTTTCCGCCAATCCACCACCTGTATTTACGCGCGCTCGCATATTACTGACATGAGGGCATGGTTCCACTATTTCGATGGCGGAAATTGATACAGAAGCGGCCCAAGGGTAACCCCCTGCAAAAAGATAAAATTGCCGTCAACCACAAGCTTTCCGTCAGTCGTCAGGTCAGACTGTTTGGAATCAGCGGAAGCAGCCGTTTACTATGCACCCCGTCCGGTTTGCAAGGATGAGCTGACACCGATGCGGCGCATGGACGAACTGCATCTGGAATACCCATTTACGGGATCACGCCAGTTGCGGGATACATTGGTTCGTGAGCATTTCGTCACTGGCCGTACGCGTGTGCGTACATTGATGAAGCGTAAAACCCGGC
>JAJYHV010000005.1 GCA_021790515.1 Pseudomonadota bacterium | reverse complement strand
GGAGGCGTCCATCCCATCTTCCCTAAAGGCCGGTGACCTAATTGCTGGAATAACATAACCGTATTTTCCGTCTACCATTCGTCGCCTTCACACTCGAAACTTTGATTATATTATGCCGCGATCGACCCAACTCCTATACCGCGCCATCTGCGCGCTTTTTCTGTCCGCGATGGTCTTTACCAAAACCACCGCCGTTGCTGCCGATACCGTCGCTGCCAACAATGATGCCCTCATTCGCGCGCAAATGACCGCCCTCTTCCCTTATTCCAAAATACGACGCATTCAGCGCATGCCATTCCATCTGTATGAAGTCGATTTTGACGATCATCTGATTTATGTCGACGACACCGGACATTACCTGTTCTCAGGCCACATTTTCAGCCTGGACGACATGCATGACCTGACGGCGAATCGCGAGCGCAAACTGTATCCCTCGCCATTCAACACCTTTCCAATCAATCTCGCCATCACAGAAACCCATGGCAATGGAAAACGGAAATTGGCCGTTTTTACCGATCCCAACTGCCCTTATTGCAAAAAACTGGAACGTGAACTCGCCGGATTGAATAACGTAACCATATATACGTTCATGCTGGCCATCCTTCCCGGCTCTGTGGAAAAAGCCCATACCATCTGGTGCGCACCGAACCGCATACGCGCCTGGCAAAACCAGATGCTGCACAACACACTGCCGAATCATGTGACAAACTGCGACACCAGTGGATTGGCCAACATCTCCGCTTTAGCCAAAACATTACATATCTCCGCAACGCCAACATTGTATTTCCCCGACGGCAGCCACCAAATTGGCGCTCCCGCCCTGGAACAACTGGAAAACCTGCTCAACACCTCGCAGGCGCAATAACGTCCTATCAAAAAGTCAACGGTTCCCGGGCTTCCCTATATCGTATAATTGTGACAGTATCGTAACCTGAGGTGAAAATTTCATCGCATTTCTTTCAGTTCAGGCACACAAACATTTTTGGCGAGACATGGAATAAATCATGATAACCAATCGTCTTATCACACGAAGCCATTGAAAACATCCCGTTTCCTGCGATAACGGACTACGCCATTTCAACATGAAAGTTACCTAATGAATATTCTGGCACTGTTTCAGCCATCAAGACATTTGGAAGAACAATTTGAGCTGGTACGCCCGCGGCTGTACCGGGTCGCTTTTTCCTGGAGCCACGACGCGGCGCTGTCCGACGATCTGGTACAGGAAACACTGGTCAAAGGTTTGCAAAATATTCGCCAGTTGCATGACCAGGAACGTTTGAACAGTTGGCTGTTCAGCATCCTGCATAATTGCTGGCGCGATCATTTTCGTCAGCACAAAGACATGGACGATATCGACGAACTGGAAGATTATCGCTACGCTCACAACATCACCCCCGAATATGAAAACGCACAATCACAAATTGTCGCCCGAGTACGTAATGCTGTGGAAAGACTGCCCATGGCGCAACGCCAAGTCGTCACTCTTGTCGATTTGGAAGATTTTTCCTACATCGAAGTAGCGCAAATTCTTGCCATCCCTATTGGCACGGTCATGAGCCGACTCTGCCGTGCACGGCAAGCCTTGCATATCCTTCTTCGCGAATTGGCCCCATCGCAAATCACCGTGCCATTGAGGAGAGTCAAATGAAAATCCACAATGTTTCAGACGAACTGCTGAATGCTTTCGTCGACAACGAACTCGAACCCGCTGAACGAGATCACCTGTTCAACGCCATCGAACAGGACGACGCACTCAAAACTCGCGCGTGCGATCTCAATGAACTGAAAAAAATACTGCAACACGCCTATACCTTGCCTGCAGGAGCCAGCCCTACCCGCAAGATACGTAACTGGCGCACAGCATGGCATCAGGCTCTGGCGGCTTCTTTTCTGCTGTTGCTGTTCGGCGGCACGTCAGGCTGGGTCATATCCGCCAACGTCAATCCACCGATCAGCCCAAAAGTCACCCATCTGATCAAAACAATCCAGAGCAACAACATAGCGGAGGATCCGGACAAGATTATCGTTCAGGTCAGCAACGCCAACCCCGTTCGCCTCGAAGCAGCGCTTGATGAAACCGAAACCTTGCTAAGATCCTACCAACGCAAGCACCATCCGTTGACAATGGAAATCATCGCCAACGGTGGTGGACTCGATCTGCTGCGAGTGGGCATATCGCCCTTTGCGCAACGCGTCATGCGCATGAAATCCGAATACCCAAACTTGCACTTCTATGCCTGCAATCAGACCGTGATGGCCTTGCGTAACAAGGGCGTTGATGTACAGCTATTACCGAATACGGAGCTGGCGAGTTCCGCCTTGGATGAAATCGACAAACGAGTTCGACAGGGATGGGATTACGTTCGAATTTAATATGAATGATTTTTAGTCACACCGTTTATCAGCCACATTATCAACCACAGGAAATATCTATGAACGTCACTCGCCGAACATTTTTAATCCACTCCGCTTCCATTGCCAGCGCTACGGCAATGCTTACATTCGCCCCCTTCGTGTTAGCGGATGGCTGGAACCGTCAAGCATTTACGGACAAAGTATTGAATGATGCCATGAAAGATGCAGGTTATGACAATGCCGTGAAATCCACGGATATCCTGCTCAAAACGCAAGATATCGCGGAAAATGGTGCAGTTGTTCCGATTGAAGCGACCAGCAACATTCCCGGCACGACTTCGCTGGCCATTTTTATCGACAACAATCCCAATCCGCTGATTGCGGAATTCAGCTTCATGAACGGCGCCGAGCCCTTTATTGTTACCCGAGTCAAGATGGCCAAAACCTCATTAGTGCGCATTGCCGTCAAGGCTGGCGGTAAAACCTACTTCACCGGAAAATCGGTCAAAGTCACCAGCGGCGGCTGCGGCGGCTGATTTCTTCCATTCAAACCATTCTACTCAGGATACCAACATGACCGATTCCGTTAAAATGCGTGCAACGCAACAGGGAGATTTCGCCACCATTAAAGTGCTGTTCCGGCACGACATGGAGACTGGTTTGCGCAAAGACAGCAAAACCGGCCAGTTAATTCCCGCTCATTTCATCGACCTGGTTACGGCCACGCTCAACGGCACCACCGTTCTACAAGCACAATGGGGCATCGGCGTATCTAAAAATCCGTTTCTGGAATTCCGCGTCAAGGGCGCAAAATCGGGCGACAAGGTAGCCGTCAGTGCCGTAGACAACCTTGGCCAGCACTATACCGGCGAAACAACCATTGCCTGACTTGCCCCTTGCCTGTGAAAGCACTGGTTAATTTCCACATGGTCGCAACAGCGGCCTGGCGAAATTAATCAGTGCTTCCCTAACGATCCCTGCCCGAGGACACAACCATGTCTATGAATAGACGAGAATTCCTGCAAATGCTTGCCGCAGCTTCAGCTGCGGGGCTTGCATTGGACAGCCCAGCAGCATTATCCCGAAATGATGCCCGTTCATTTTATGACGTACCCACATTCGGCAACGTGTCATTGCTGCACATGACTGATTGCCATGCGCAATTGCTGCCGGTCTACTTTCGCGAACCATCCATCAATATCGGGTTGAACGACAGTTGGAACCGTCCGCCACATCTGGTTGGTGAGTATCTGCTCAAGACATTTGACATCCCCGCCCATACACGGGATGCCTATGCTTTTACCTGCCTGGATTTTTCCCATGCTGCCAAAATCTATGGCAAGACAGGGGGATTTGCGCATCTGGCAACGCTCGTCAAACAGTTACGCGCCAGTCGTCCGGGCGCACTACTGCTCGATGGTGGTGATACCTGGCAAGGGTCTGCAACCTCTTTGTGGACACAAGGCCAAGACATGGTCGATGCCAGCAAACTGCTTGGGGTTGATGTGATGACTGGTCACTGGGAATTCACCTACGGGGCAGATCGCGTCCAGCAAATCGTCAATCACGACTTCAAGGGCACTATCGACTTCGTCGCACAAAACATCAGCACGAATGATTTTGGCGACCCGGTCTTTCCTGCTTATGTCATCCGTCAAATCAATGGCATTCCTGTCGCTATTATTGGCCAGGCCTTTCCCTACACACCCATTGCCAACCCCAGACACTTTACACCAGACTGGACCTTCGGCATCCATGAAGATCACCTGCAAAAAATCGTCGATGAGGTGCGTGGCAAAGGAGCGCAAGCCGTCGTATTGCTGTCACACAATGGCATGGATGTGGACTTGAAACTGGCGGCTCGTGTTCACGGTATCGACGCAATTCTGGGTGGACATACCCACGACGGCGTACCCGTACCCAGCATCATTCAGAATAGTGGCGGCAAAACCCTGGTGACCAATGCCGGGTCCAATGGAAAATTTCTGGGCGTATTGGATTTTGATGTGCGCAATGGAAAAGTCATGGATTTTCGCTACAAATTATTACCCATTTTTGCCAATCTGATTGCTCCCGACCCGGCAATGAGCGCGCTCATCGATAAAGTTCGCGCACCTTACGCCACAAAACTGGGCGAAATACTCGCCACGACTGAAGAAACCTTGTATCGTCGCGGTAATTTCAATGGCAGCTTCGATCAACTCATTCTTGATGCCCTCATGGAAAGCAAAGACGCAGAAGTGGCATTTTCACCCGGATTCCGTTGGGGCACCTCATTATTGCCAGGCGAACACATCACGCTAGAGCACCTCATGGATCAAACCGCCATCACCTATCCGCAAACCACGCTGACCGAAATGACCGGCGCACGCATCAAAGCCATCATGGAAGATGTCTGCGACAACCTGTTCAATCCCGACCCCTATAAACAACAAGGTGGCGACATGGTGCGTGTCGGTGGCATTCATTATACTTGTGATCTGCGGCAAACCATCGGCGGGCGCATTCAAGACATGACCCTGAATGGAAAGCCCGTTGACCCCAACAAAACCTACAAGGTAGCCGGTTGGGCACCCGTTGCCGAAGGCGCGAGCGGCGAACCGATCTGGGATGTACTCGCCAAGTACCTGCGTGACAAAAAAGTGATCCGCCCTCGCCCGCTCAACCAGCCAAAACTTCTGGGCGTACAAGGAAACCACGGAATATGTCCGTCAACCAGTAAAACCAGCCTTTAGAAAGCACTGATTAACTCCGCCGTGAGTCGCGCGTTGCGGGTCATGGCGAAGTCAATCAGGGCATCCAGAACATCCGATTTTCCGGATCAACAAAACAAACCAGCCATCGGATTCGGACGATATCCATCGTCAACATCGACACCTCCTGTCAATAACCTCTTGCCGAAATCACCATCTCACGCTAAAGTAGCGAGGTTTTTCAATGTGGAGCAATCTGCGTGTTAGCCATTGTAGAAGCAGCCGGTTGGCCTATCTGGACACTCATTCTGGCCTCGGTATTATCCGTTGCCATCATCATCGAACGTTTTATCTCACTGCGCACCGGCGAAATCTTGCCGCCGTCCTTGCTGGACAAAACCCTGCAAGCATATCGCCAGCAAAACGCTGATCCGGAAATGCTCAAATTACTGGCGCAAAGCTCGCCGCTGGGTCGGGTATTTGCTGCCGGACTGCGCAACGCGAAGCAATCGCGCGAAGTCATGAAAGAATCGGTTGAAGAAGCCGGACGTGCAGCCGCACACGAACTGGAACGCTTTTTGCCGGCATTGGGTACCATTGCTTCCGTTGCCCCGCTCCTGGGTTTGCTGGGTACCGTTATCGGCATGGTGGAGATTTTTGGCTCGCAAACCACCTCCGGCAGCAACCCGGCTGTACTCGCGCACGGCATTTCTACCGCGCTATACAACACCGCCTTCGGACTGATTGTCGCCATACCAAGTTTGATTTTCTACCGCTTTTTCCGCTCTCGCGTCGATAATTTGATTGTCGACATGGAGCAAGAAACCGTCAAGCTGGTAGAAATCCTGCAAGGCGAACGTCAAAAATGAATTTTAACCGCCGCAAACAGCAAGAAGAACCGGAAATCAACCTGATTCCGATGATTGACGTGCTGCTGGTGGTGCTCATTTTCTTGATGGTCACCACAACCTATTCAAAATTTTCCGAGCTGCAAATCAACTTGCCGCAAGCCAATGGCGATAATGCCAAAGAAAAACCTCAAGAGGTGACTGTCACTGTGGATGCTGCGGGTAATTACCAGATCAATAATGCCCCAATCAGTTTTGGTAATGTGCAAAACATGGCACAACTGCTCAAGCGCGCTGCGAAAGGGCCGGATACCGTCATTGTCATCAACGCCGATGCCAAGGCAACCCACCAGTCTGTCATCAATATCATGGAAGCCGGACGTGAAGCGGGCCTTACCCGCATTACCTTTGCCACCCAAAAAACCAATTGAGGCATTGCCCATGCTGACTGGCTGGAAGGATCCATTCGGGCATAATCTGCTTGGCCTGTGGCTCGCTGACCGTCACGACCGCCGCCACGGCGAAACCGCCCGTATGGCTGCACGACGCGGTCTCATCAAACCACTGGGCGAACGCGGAAAAGTGATCTGGGTATTGGCGGGCAACACCCGTGCCAGCGTGCATCAAGCGGTTGAGTTGGCGGCAGCCATTCGTGCCAAACGTCTCGATATCCGGCTGATACTTACCTTTGAGCAAGATTTTCCCGACCTGCTCGCGCCGCTGGACAACTGTGACAAAACCGGTTGGGGTTACGCACCAAGCGACCACCCACGAGCCTTGAAACGCGCTTTGCAGCGTCTCGACCCTTATGGCTTCATCGTAGTAAATACCCATGTGCGTCGTCATCTGTCCGCGATACTCGACAAATCACCGCGCGTGCTCGCAACGCATCCAGGCAAAACAAACTTTCGGCATGAAACCGTCGGCAGCGACGCTGACTGGCAAACACTGTTCACGCCGGCTCAGGTCGATCCCAACTTTAAATCCCTGGTCAACCAGAACAGCGAACGTCACCTGTGGTGGTGGCACGGTCCATTC
This sequence comes from Pseudomonadota bacterium, assembly GCA_021790515.1. Lineage (GTDB taxonomy): Bacteria > Pseudomonadota > Gammaproteobacteria > Burkholderiales > Sulfuriferulaceae > Sulfuriferula. The sequence continues at coordinate 4,149 of JAJYHV010000005.1, read as the reverse complement.
GACCCGCAGACACGACAGAGTTGGCAGGCACATCTTCCAGAAGACGTGCTGTTCATCAGTGGCGCCGTTCCTGCCGGCCAGCACCTTACCATCAGCCAATGGAACCGTGAGCCGCTTGCCAACGGCGACGTGGTATGGGTAGACGACGAAAAATGGCTGCCGGCAATTGCCGCTTCCGTCACCGGCAGCCATTTTGCCAGCCATGACAGCGCCCTGCTCTGGCAAGCGATGGCAGGTGGTCACGCTGCCAGCAGTTCCTCTGTCTTGCTGCCTGACAATTTGAAAACGGCTATCACCACTGCCGCATTGCCGTTTGAAAACTGGCAAAACTGGCGCGCCCAGCCGTTTGTTACCCGTAAAATAGGCGACACGGCACGGCGACTGTTCTGGCAAACCCGCCGACAGGCCGAGCAAGACAGCCAACAAATCATCGAACGGGTTTTTGAATGGTGATCGCCAGTCTCGAACGCTGGTTCAATCAGCAATGGCAAACCCGTTCCTGCTGGCAAATCCTGTTACAACCACTGTCTCTGCTTTACCGTTTCACGCTGTTTTTTCGCCATATGGCTTATCGGTTGAACTGGCTGCATCGCACCACTTTCCCCGTTCCGGTGCTGGTTGTCGGTAATCTGGTGATCGGTGGTAGCGGAAAAACGCCACTCACCATCTGGATCGCCAACCAATTGCGTGCCAAAGGTTGGCATCCTGGCATCATCAGCCGTGGTTACGGCGGACAAAACCAGATACCGCATGCCATCCAACCCGATACGGATGTCACCATCAGCGGCGACGAAAGCCTGTTGATGGCACGCCATACCGATGTGCCCGTTTACACCGCACGCCTCAGGGCAGCAGCCGCCCAAGCACTGTTGGCCGCTCATCCTGACGTGGATGTCCTCATCAGCGACGATGGTCTGCAACATGCCGCGCTGGCGCGCCAGATTGAAATCGTGGTCATCGACGCCACGCGCGGATTCGGCAACCAGCGATTACTCCCCGCAGGCCCCTTGCGGGAACCCTTGCACCGCCTGCAAAGCGCTGACATCATCATCGTCAATCAAACAGGCCCCCTGCACGCCAGTCTGCGCAAACTACCCCCACACCACACACTGACACTGCAACCAGATACCCTGTATGCACTGACTGCCCCCCGGCAGCGCGTCACACCCGATTTTTTTATCGGCAAAACCTTGCATGCCATTGCCGGTATCGGCCATCCACAACGCTTTTTCAACCAATTATCGGCTGCCGGTCTATCTTTTACGGCTCACGCTTTTCCTGATCATCACGCTTTTCAAGCCGACGAACTGAATTTTCACGGCGACATCATCATGACGGAGAAAGATGCAGTAAAATGTGAAGCTTTCGCTACGGATGCCATGTGGGTATGGCCTGTGCAAGCGCAACCGGATAACGGTTTTCTTCCCCACCTTCTGACACGACTGGACGCACATCATGGACGGCAAACTGCTTGATATTCTGGTATGCCCACTTTGCAAGGGCAAGCTGATTTACCGCAAGACAGAAGGCGAACTCATCTGCAAAGCCTGTCGACTGGCATTTCCGGTGCGGGACGGAATTCCTGTCATGCTCGAATCCGAGGCACGCGCCATCCCTGCTGACGAAGACATCCAGTGAATCCCTTTACCGTCATCATCCCTGCCCGTTACGCTTCGACACGCCTGCCAGCCAAACCACTGGCCGACATTCACGGCAAACCAATGGTCGTGCGGGTCGCCGAACGCGCGCTGGCAAGTGGTGCGCAAGCAGTCTGGATTGCTGCCGACGACGAACGCATTTTGTCTGCGGCCAACACACACAATATCTCCTGCTTGATGACATCCGTACACCACGCTTCCGGCACAGACCGCATCGCGGAAGCCAGCCGCCTACTCCATCTGCCCGATGAACACATCATCGTGAACGTGCAAGGCGATGAGCCTCTGATTGAACCCGCACTGATTCGTCAGGTTGCGCAAGAGTTGTCCAGCCACCCCGATGCGCCAATGGCAACCCTGTGCCACCCCATCCATGACGAAGCCGCATTTCGCAACCCCAACATCGTCAAGGTGGTCATCAATCAGCAGGGTAACGCATTGTATTTCAGCCGCGCAGCCATTCCATGGCCACGCGCAGGCTGGCAAACCGATACCACTACCGCCTTACGGCACATGGGGCTATATGCCTATCGTGTCAGCTTTTTGCACCAATTCAGTCAGCTACCACCGACGTCGATTGAAGAAACCGAAGCATTGGAACAATTGCGCGTACTGTGGCACGGTTTTCCCATCCATGTCGGTATCAGTCCTCAGGCCGCTGCGCCCGGCGTAGACACCGTCGCCGATCTGGATTATGCACGAGCAAATTTTCAACCCCCTTCCCCTTATCATGAAAGCTGATTAACCATGCGCATCATTTTGCTCGGTGGCCCCGGTGCGGGCAAAGGTACCCAAGCCCATTTCATCCGCGAGCGCTATCATATCCCACAAATTTCGACCGGTGACATGCTGCGACAGGCCATTACGGCCGGCACTCCGCTGGGACTTGCCGCCAAGTCGGTCATGGATTCCGGTCAACTGGTCTCCGACGACATCATCTTGGAACTGGTCAAAGATCGCATTGCCCAACCGGACTGCGCCAACGGCTTTCTGTTTGACGGCTTTCCACGCACGCTGGTGCAGGCAGAAGCAATGAAACAGGCAGGTGTTCCCATTGATTCCGTGGTGGAAATTGACGTGCCGGACGAAATCATTATCGAACGTATTTCCGGCCGTCGCGTACACCAAGCTTCCGGCCGCACATATCATGTTCATTTCAATCCGCCTGTCACGCAAGACCGCGATGATGTGACCGGAGAACCACTCATTCAGCGCGATGATGACCGTGAAGCCACCATCAAAAAACGGCTGGAAGTCTACCACGCTCAAACCGAGCCATTGGTACATTACTATGCCGACTGGGCAAAAAATGAACCGAAATCCGCCCCACGTTACATAAAAATCAATGGATTAGGCTCAGTCGATACCATTCGGGATGCCGTGTTTTCTGCTCTGGGCTAACCAGAAAATTCATCATGCAAACTGACGATACCGCTACCATCGAATCATTGAATCACGAAGGGCGCGGCGTTGCCCATCGTGCGGACGGAAAAACCCTGTTCATCGATGGCGCCATCACCGGCGAACGGGTGCAATATTCCAGTTACCGCAAAAAAGAACAATACGAAATGGCGCAGATGACAAAGCTGGTACACCCAAGCGCCATGCGGGTAACACCACGCTGTCCACATTTTGGCGTCTGTGGCGGCTGTAATCTGCAACACGTCGAACCCAACGCCCAAGTTGCCGCCAAGCAACGTATTCTGGAAGACAACCTGCAACACATCGGTAAAACCAGACCCGACCACCTGCTCCCTGCCATTCACGGCCCAACCTGGGGCTACCGTACCCGCGCACGCCTATCGGTACGACTGGTGGAAAAAAAGGGCGGCATTCTGGTCGGTTTTCACGAACGCAAAAACAGCTTTATCGTTGACATGCACCGTTGCGAAACGCTGCCGCCACACATTTCGGCGCTGATTACCCCGTTACGCGATATGTTGGCACAGCTGAGTATTCGCACGGCAGTACCACAAATCGAAGTTATCGCCACTCATTCAGTCAACGCGCTGGTATTACGCCACATGGCCGAACCCTCGCTCGCCGATCTGGATTTACTGCGTCAGTTTGCCGATATCCACCGCATCCAATGGTGGCTGCAACCCAAAGGCCCCGACACCATCACGCCCTTTTACCCACTCGACGCGCCTGCGCTGGCGTATCAGCTACCGGAATTCGGGCTGGACATGCCCTTCGGCCCGTCGGAATTCACCCAGATCAACACCGACATCAACCCGATACTGGTGCGTCGCGCCCTGCAACTGCTCGCCCCGCAACCACACGAACGTATCGCCGACATGTTCTGCGGTCTGGGGAACTTTACTCTGCCGATTGCCCGGTACGCCCAAAATGTACTGGGCATCGAAGGCAGCCATGACCTTGTCATTCGTGCGCAGCAAAATGCGGATCACAACCTGATTTCCAATGCCGCCTTCACCCATGCCGACCTGTTCAAGATGACCCCGGCATCGTGGCCAGCGCTGGGACATTT
>JAJYHV010000078.1 GCA_021790515.1 Pseudomonadota bacterium | reverse complement strand
CATCGGTGTGCGGTGCATTTTATGTCTTTCTGAAATACGCCAAGCTGTACGAATACCATCAGCGCCAACGCTATGGTAAAACCCTCATGCCGCCAGGCGCACCAGACAATCCGCCCGTTTACGAATCTGATAAACCGTGTTGATTTGCCTCGAAAGCCATCAGACCGTCCACCAGCGTATAACGCACTTTCCCGCAAAGCTCATAACCGAAAAACGGGGTGTTTTTACCTTGGCTTTTGAGCGATGTGGCGTCCACTCGCCACCATTGTGCAAGATCCACGACACACAAATCGGCCGCCGCACCAACCGCCAATTGCCCGGCAGGAACACCCATGATTCGGGCCGGTTGATAGGTAACGGTTCCCAGCGCCTTCGCTAATGGCGCGCCGGTTTCTGCCGCCCATTTCAGCGTCAGCGCCAATAATAACTCGACGCCGCTTGCTCCAGGTTCGGTTTCGCCAAAGGGCAACAATTTGGCGTCATCATCGACGGGTGTATGGTCTGAACACACTGCATCGATGGTGCCATCGGCCAGTGCTGTCCGAATAGCGTCCCGATCACGCAAACTGCGTAATGGCGGCACGAGATGACAGTTCGGATCAAAATAGCCGATATCTATCTCTGACAAGTGCAAATGCTGGATACTGATGTCGCAAGTCACGGACAAGCCTTCCGCCTTGGCGTGGCGCACCATCTGAATCGCCATGGCAGACGACAGGCGGCACAAATGCACCCGCGCACCGGTTTCGCGCGCCAGAAGCAAAATAGTCATGACCGCAATGGTTTCTGCCGCCAGCGGTATCGCGGGTAACCCCAGTCTGGCCGCCACGACTCCGTCATGCGCCACACCGCCACGTGACAGATAAACATCCTGTGGGCGTAACCAAACCGTAATATCAAAGGTTGCGGCGTATTCCAGCGCACGCATCAAAACCTGATTATCCACCAATCCTGCGTCAGCCTGTGAAACGCCAATACAACCGGCATCGCGCAGTTCTGCCATTTCGGTCAGGCGCTCGCCTGCCAGTTTTTGCGTCAAGGCAGCCACGGGGTACACTTTGGACAGATGCAAGCTTTTAGCGCGAAACTTCAGCATTTCGATCAGACCGATTTCATCCAACGGCGGTTCCGTATCGGGTGGGCAAGCCAGCGTGGTCACGCCGCCAGCACAGGCCGCGCGCATTTCCGACGCCAATGTGGCGCGATATTCATTACCGGGTTCACGCAGACGCACCGACAAATCGACCAACCCCGGACACACACACAGCCCACGTGCATCAATCACGCGGTCGGCGACAAAATCAGGTGGCTGCTCGCCAATGGCGACAATTTTTCCATCCGCCACGCACACATTCCCCAACCGATCCAGACCGGACTGTGGGTCAATGATACGTCCTCCCTGCAGATGAATCTTCATCATGAATTTCCTGCCAATATACTCATCACCGCCATCCGTACCGCAATTCCGAACGTCACCTGTGGCAAAATCACCGACTGTCCGCCATCAGCCACCCGCGAATCAATTTCCACCCCGCGATTCATCGGGCCAGGATGCATCACGATGGCATCCGGTTTGGCGCAGGCCAGTTTCTCCGGTGTCAGCCCGTAATAATGAAAATATTCCTGCGTACTGGGCAAGCGCGCGCCGCGCATGCGTTCATTCTGCAAGCGCAGGATAATCACGACATCCACATCCCGCAAGCCTGCCACCATATCATGAAAGACATGTACACCCATCTGTGCAACGTCAACAGGCAACAGGGTTTTGGGTGCCACCACGCGCACTTCAGGCACGCCCAGCGTCGTTAATGCGTGTATCTGTGAGCGTGCGACGCGTGAATGTAACACATCACCCACAATCGCAACACGCAGGTTATGAAACGCTGATTTGTAGCGCCGGATAGTGAACATATCCAGCAGCCCCTGTGTCGGATGGGCATGCCGTCCGTCCCCGGCATTCACCACATGAATATGCGGTGCAACGTGGCGGGCAATCATGTGAGCGGCGCCTGACTGGGCATGGCGAACAATAAACATGTCCGCCTGCATGGCAGCCAGATTGTCCACTGTATCCAGCAAGGTTTCACCTTTGCTCTGACTGGAAGTGCCAATATTCAGGTTGATGACGTCGGCAGACAGCCGCTTGGCGGCAATCTCAAATGTGGTTCGTGTGCGGGTGGAGGGTTCAAAAAACAGGTTGAAAATCGCTTTACCGCGCAGCAAGGGAACTTTGCGCACTTCCTGTTCATTGACAGCCACAAAACTTTCTGCAGTATCCAGAATCTGCACCAATGTTTGACGTGGCAAGCCGTCTATCGTCAACAAATGGCGCAATGCGCCCTGTTCATCCAATTGTGGATTACCGCCCATCACAAGTTTACCAATTTCAGCATAAGCGTTTTATTTTCCTGTTGAATCAAATGAATGTGTTGTGTGGCAGGAACCTGCAATGCCGCGCCAACATAATCCGCCGCAATCGGCAGTTGACGGTCTTCCACCCGATCAATCAACACCGCCAGACGAATACGTTGTGGCCGCCCATAGTCAAACAGAGCATTCATCGCTGCTCGTACCGAACGTCCGGTAAACAACACGTCGTCCACCAGCAAAATGTCCCTGTCTTCGACTTCAAACGGCAAATGGGTAGGTTTGACCGTGGGATGCAAACCTTTTTGCCCGAAGTCATCCCGATAAAAAGAAATATCCAGGCTGCCGTGCGGCATGCCCGCATCCAGCAAGGGGTGCAAACGTTGAGCAGCCCACACTCCGCCCGTATGCATGCCAACCAGCACCATATTAGGCGTCATGTCCGGCCTGATAATATCCGCCAATTGCTGAATCAATGTTTCTGCATCAGGTAATGTCATGTCCACAATTCCTGTCATCCAGATAAAGTTGTAGAATCTGTTGTGCTGCCATCTGGTCAAGACTGGATTTTTGTTGTCGGCCACGCACACCAGCTTCGTGTAACGCCATGCTCGCCGCGGCCGAACTATAACGTTCATCCACCCACGACACAGGCAGGCCAAACCGGCCATGCAAACGACGGCCGAAGCGCAGGCAACTGCTGGCAAACGCGTGCTCACGACCATCATCGTGCGCTGGCATGCCAATGACCGCCAGCACGGGTTTCCATTCTGCCACCAACTCACCAATACGGGCGAAGCGTATCGCCACCACATCACTGGCGATGGTTTCCAGCGGGTGCGCAAGATTCAGCATCAGGTCACCGACCGCCACGCCAATCCGCTTCAGACCATAATCAAAACCCAATACTGTCCCGGCAGACAATATTTGCATCGTTTGTTTCGGAGATTTTTCCGGCAGCGATTCAAGCATGCCCGGCTTCTTCCGGCAGATCCAGGTAATTGATCCCCAATAAATGAGTGGCTGCATCCAGTCGTCCATCAATCGGGGTATCAAAAATGACCTCTGCCTGCGCAGGGACGGAAAGCCATGCATTCTGCGCCAATTCGTTCTCCAGTTGTCCGGCTGACCAACCGGCATAACCTAATGCCACCATCACCCGCTGAGGGCCATTGCCTTGCGCCAGCGCATCGAGGATATCACGCGAGGTCGTCAATCCGATGTCTTGTCCTGCCGACAAGGTGGATTGCCAACTTCCCAGCGGTTGATGGAGGACAAAGCCGCGCCCCGTTTCGACCGGTCCACCAAAAAACAGAGGATGGTTACCCAGCTCATCGCTCTGCGGCACCAGTCCGGTCTGCGCAAACAGGTCGGACATCTGCATCTCGATCGGTCTGTTGACGATAATGCCTAATGCGCCTTCTTCATCGTGTTTGCACAGATAAGTCAACGTACGGGCAAAACGAGCGTCTGCCATGCCTGGCATGGCAATCAAAAAGTGTCCGGTCAGATTGATACTGTTTTTTATCGCGTCCATGGTATGAATTGTAATCAGCTCTGGTCAGAAGCACAAATATCTGTCAATGGTACAGCAGATGATGCATCAGAAGATACACCTGTTGATGCAGCCAACGCGACCGGCGGCAACATCTTCACCAACCCCGGATAACTTTCACGCAGACTGTACACGTCCTCGGGCGCGATGTCCTTGATTCGTTCGCACGTCTCGCACGAGCGGTGCCCGCCGCAATAAATTCTTGCGCATCGATTTCCTGCATACACCTCCCCAAAGTCATCCAAAAACAGGGGCAAATGATGCTATGATAAACGACTGATTGCAACGTTTCCCCTACATCATGAACGCCATTCCATCCACCGATCCGCAACTAGCCAACATGAAATTGCCACCCCACTCTGTCGAGGCAGAGCAATCCGTATTGGGTGGCTTGCTGCTGGAAAACAGCGCCTGGGACAAAATTGCCGACCTCATCCGACCGGAGGACTTTTATCGCCACGACCACCGTCTTATTTATCAGGTCATCAGCCAACTGATTGAACAAGGAAAACCTGCCGACATCATTACCGCAGGCGAACGACTGCAAGCCATGGGAGAACTGGACAATGTCGGCGGACTGCCCTATCTGGTTGCGCTGGCGCAAAACACACCTTCTGCCGCCAACATTCGCCGCTATACCGAAATCGTGCGCGAACGCGCCATTCTGCGCAAATTGATTGAAATCGGCAGCGATATTGCCGAGTCCGCCTACCAACCCGGGGGAAAAACTGCTGCCGAACTCCTCGATCAAGCGGAAAAAAAAGTGTTCGACATTGCTGAAGCTGGTGCACGCGCGCAACGCGGCTTCATGAATCTGCAAAGTTTGTTGAGCAGTGTGGTCGAACGCATCGACGAGCTGTTTAACCGTGAAAACCAGAGCGATGTCACGGGCATTCCAACCGGCTATACCGATCTGGACCAGAAAACAGCCGGTCTGCAACCAGGCGACCTGATTATCGTCGCCGGCCGCCCTTCAATGGGAAAAACGGCATTCTCGCTCAACATCGGTGAGCACGTTGCCATCGACAGCGGCTTGCCGGTGGCGGTATTCTCCATGGAAATGGGCGGGTCACAACTGGTCATGCGGATGCTGGGGTCGGTCGGTCGCCTTGATCAGCAACGCCTGCGTAGTGGTCGCCTGCTGGAAGATGACTGGCCACGGCTGACGTATGCACTGGGAAAACTGAATGATGCGCCAATATTCATCGACGAAACTCCCGCACTGAATGCACTGGAACTGCGCGCACGATCCCGTCGTCTACACCGGCAATGTGGCAAACTGGGACTTATCATCATCGACTATCTGCAATTAATGTCCAGCGTCACTTCCGGCGAAAACCGCGCCACGGAAATTTCAGAAATATCCCGCTCGCTCAAGGCGTTGGCCAAAGAACTTCAGGTCCCCATCATTGCGTTGTCGCAGCTCAACCGCTCGCTGGAGCAACGTCCCAACAAACGCCCGGTGATGTCCGATTTACGTGAATCAGGCGCTATCGAGCAAGATGCTGATGTCATCCTGTTTATCTATCGGGATGAAGTCTACAACGCTGACTCACCGGACAAAGGCACTGCGGAAATCATTATCGGCAAACAGCGTAATGGCCCGATTGGCAGCACACGACTTACCTTCCTGGCCGAGCATACCCGTTTTGAAAATTACAGCGGTGGACAGTACTGAGCCGGTCATGACGCGCCCCATTCAAACCCACCTCGACATCGACGCGCTACGCCATAACCTCGCTGTCATTCACAATCAGGCGCCGACCAGCAAACTGATGGCTGTCGTGAAAGCCAACGCCTACGGCCACCATGTTCCTGCTGTTTTTTCTGCGCTGGATGCCGCCGATGCGCTCGCCGTCGCCAGTCTGGACGAAGCTTTGCAATGCCGCCAATTGGGCTGGAACAAACCGGTTTTATTGCTCGAAGGCGTATTCGAACCACAAGAACTGGAAGAATGCGCCGCGCGGCAAATAGGGATGGTGATTCATCATCAACAACAAATTGACTGGCTGTGCCTGCAACCGGTTCGCGTCCCGTTATTTGTCAAACTCAACAGTGGCATGAATCGCCTTGGGTTTCAGCCGGATGCGTATCATCGCGCCATCGCCACGCTGCGTGCGCATCCCCAGTTGTCCGATATCACACAAATCAGCCACTTTGCCAATGCCGATCTGCACAGCGGCATGGAAGAAACGGTTCACTGGATTGATCAACATTTTTCTCGCCACGCCTACCCGGTCAGTCTGGCCAATTCCGCCGCCATTTTTCGCCACCCGACCACGCACCGCGACTGGATACGTCCCGGTATCGCACTGTATGGCGCCTCTCCATTTGCGGATGTCAGTGCAGCAACACTCGACTTGCGGCCGGTCATGCGTGTTACCAGCCGCATCATTGCCATTCAACAACTGGCTGCTGGCGAAGCCGTGGGTTACGGCAATCTGTGGACAGCCAAACAGCCCACCCGCGTCGGTATCGTCGCCTGTGGCTACGCCGACGGCTACCCGCGCCATGCGCCCAACGGCACGCCGGTGCTGGTAGAAAACCAGCGCACGCATACGCTGGGTCGCGTTTCCATGGATATGCTGTGCGTCAATCTGGATTTTTTGCCGCACGCTACTGTTGGCAGCCCGGTCACCTTATGGGGCGATGATCTGTCCGTGGACGAAGTGGCGCGGTCAGCCGGGACCATCGGCTACGAATTGCTGTGCGCACGCGCACCACGACCAAGTCATATTCTGCTCGACAATTCAACGTCTTGAAGGGACGCAATCAACGGACAGGAAACGCTTCCTGTCCGTGCATGGCAGGCACACACCATTCCGGACAACACGGCTTCCATGCGCGCCAGTTCTGCCATCTTTTCCCGCACGCTTTGGAGCTTGTGTTCGGCCAGATGACTGGCTTCGTCACAGTGGGTGCCATCCTCCAATTTGAGCAATTCGATGATTTCATCCAAACTAAAGCCCAGTCGCTGAGCCGACTTCACAAATCGCACCCGACGCACATCCATCTCGCCATAGCGACGGATACTGCCGTAAGGTCTATCCGGTTCGGACAGCAAACCCTTGCGCTGGTAAAACCGGATGGTTTCCACATTCACTCCGGCCGCCTTGGCAAAGCCGCCAATGGTCAAATTCTCAAAAATATGTTGCATATCGCTTGACTCCGTACATAACTACGGAAGTAAGCTTACGCTACTTATTCCAGACTCGAAAGGAGAAATCATGTCGCAAGAGAAAACCGCGCGCTTGCCGCTCATCGGCGGCATCATCGCCGCTATCGCCGCCTCTCTGTGTTGTGTCGGTCCCCTGGTGCTGGTCATGCTCGGCATCGGTGGCGCTTGGGTAGGTAATCTCGCCATATTGGAGCCATTCCGGCCCTATTTTCTCGGAGCCGCCATCATTGCTCTGTTCTTCGCCTGGAAAAAAATCTACCGCGCCCCGGTCGCATGCGCGCCAGGATCCCTGTGCGCCATGCCGCAGACCAACCGCACCTATAAAGTACTGTTTTGGATCATGACCGTGCTCATCGCGCTCGCCATGCTCTTTCCCTACATCGCCCCACTGTTCTATTAAAGGAATTTCGCCATGCATAAACTGATTCTCGCATCGATCCTGACTTTTACCTTTACCGATGCTGCGTTCGCCGCCATGCGCACCGTCACGCTGTCTGTGCCCGGTATGCACTGCGCAGTCTGCCCGATCACCGTGAAGAAGGCACTTGAAAAAGTACCAGGCGTCACAAAGGTCAGTGCTTCCCTCGAAAAAAAAGAGGCGGTCGTCACTTTCGACGATGCCAAGACCAGTATCCGGGCCTTGGAGGACGCCACCTTCGACGCGGGGTATACATCCAAGCTGGAAGAACCAGACAAGGGAGGCGCAGCCAAATGAGCGAGCAAATTCTCCATATAAGCGGCATGACCTGCGACCACTGCGCCGCATCCGTGCAGCAGGCATTATTGTCGGTAAGTGGCGTGAGCGGTGCCAAAGTTTCCTACGCCACAAGTATCGCTCAAGTTGAAGCAGCAAGCGACGTTCCAACATCGGCGCTGCTCGACGCCGTGCGCGCCAAGGGCTACGGTGCAGAAATGGCGGGCGGCGCGTCACCCAAGACCGAAGCCAAACTCAGCATCGCCATCATCGGCACGGGTTCGGGGGCTTTCGCGGCCGCCATCCGCGCAGTGGAGGAGGGCGCTGCGGTGACGCTAATCGAAGCGGGTATCGTCGGCGGCACCTGCGTCAATGTCGGCTGCGTGCCATCGAAAATTCTGATTCGCGCCGCGCATGTGGTGCACCTGCAAGCTAGACACCCGTTTCCCGGTCTGGCCAAACACGCACCCGTGTTGAATCGCAAAGCACTGGTCGCGCAGCAACAGGCGCGCGTGGAAGAACTGCGCCACGCCAAATACGAAAGCATTCTGGAAACCAACCCGGGTATCAAGTTGCTGCGCGGTTTCGCGCGCTTTGAGGATGCCAAAACCCTCATCGTGCGCCAGGCCGACGGCAGCGAACAGCACCTTACGCCCGACCGTATCCTGATCGCTACTGGTCGCTCGCCGCAAATTCCGAACGTGCCGGGACTGGCTGGCACACCGTTCTGGACTTCAACCGAAGCATTGATTGCTGAAGAAACGCCAACCCATCTGATCGTATACGGCGGTTCGGTGGTCGCGTTGGAGCTCGCGCAGGCGTATCTGCGTCTGGGTAGCCGTGTCACTCTCGTGGCACGCGGCACGCTACTGTCAAAAGAAGACCCTGCGCTGGGTGAGGGGCTCAAAACAGTACTGGAAGAAGAAGGTATGCAAGTTCTCACCAATACCACCGTGAAGTCCGTACGCTTCGATGGCAAAGCATTTGAACTGGAAACAAGCACAGGAGCGCTCAGTGGCGACCGGTTGCTCATCGCCACCGGACGCCAACCCAATACGGCGGGGCTTGAGCTGACGCGTGCCGGTGTGACCACAGATACCAACGGTGCCATCGTCGTGGACGATCATCTGCGTACTTCGGTGCCGCACATTTATGCGGCCGGTGATTGCACCCATGCCCCACAATTCGTGTACGTGGCGGCAGCAGCAGGCACTCGCGCCGCAATCAACATGACCGGCGGCGATGCGATACTCGATCTGTCCACCGTTCCGGCGGTCGTGTTCACCGATCCGCAGGTCGCCACGGTAGGACTCACCGAAGCGCAGGCAAACAAGCTTGGCATGGAAACCGACAGCCGCACACTCACGCTGGACAACGTGCCGCGCGCACTGGCCAACTTCGACACCCGAGGTTTCATCAAGCTGGTGGCAGATAAGAACACCGGACGCTTACTGGGCGCGCAGGTGCTGGCGGGCGAAGGCGGCGAAATCATTCAGACTGCGGCGCTGGCGATAAAGAACCGCATGACCGTAGCGGATCTGGCAGGACAGTTGTTCCCTTATCTCACCATGGTGGAAGGCCTGAAGCTCTGCGCCCAGACCTTTACCAAGGATGTCAAACAATTGTCCTGTTGCGCGGGCTAGGGGCAAAAAAAAATGAGACGCGCCATGCGCGTCCCATTTTGGTTAACTGTAATTTAAAAGTATTTACTCCACGGTTTATTTCACGACGGTTTATTTCACGCTGGCAACCAGCTTATCCACATCGGCAGAAGTGGCAGGCGGAGTAAAATTCGCACCACCGTGATCGGCCATGTAAGCCACCGCACGCGCCACTTCCAGATCGCTGAGGTCGGCATTACCACCGCGGGCCGGCATCATGCGAATACCATGGAGCGCATGGCTGATCAGTGTCGGGTAACCTTGTTTGATGCGAGGACCCCATTCACTGCTATTACCAAATTTTGGTGCACCCAATGCGCCTGGCGTATGGCAAGCAGTACAAACGGCGTTGAAAACCTGATCACCTTGCATATCCACATGCACGGCGTTCGGATCAGCCGCTACCAACTCACCCACCGGCTTGATGCGAGCCTCGACTTCTTTCGCATCCATATTTTGTGGCGCGCCCGTGGCATGCCCCATTTGAATCTTGACCACCATGATGACTATCAGAATAATCGCAAACAGCGGGGCAAACAAACTACCCAGCAGCGCCATGACAAACTGCATCGGCGTCGTTTTGCTCATTTTGGTATGACCATCGCTCATTGCTGCATCCCCTTGACTATGGTTAAAGTTAAAATTCAAGTTAATTTGCGGATTATATCCCTAAAAAATAAATTTCAAAAGTTTATTCTTCCACTTTTACGCATGCCCCTCACATGTGCTGTCGGCAGACGTAACACATCACACGATTCATTTTCAATTCAGAAAACATACGGATTGTTCGCGCACTTCATGGCTTCGTTGTAAAATACGCTTTTCTTCCACGATTCGGATTTTATTGTGATTGCAACACAGGGTATTACCATCCAGTTCGGCGCAAAGCCTTTATTTGAAAACGTCTCGGTCAAATTTGGCGATGGCAATCGCTATGGCCTGATTGGCGCCAATGGTTGCGGCAAATCCACTTTCATGAAAATCCTGGCTGGACAACTCGCTCCGACCAGTGGACAGGTCATGCTGGACACCGGCGACAAGTTGGGCTGGCTGCGACAAGACCAATTCGCTTATGAAGATCAAACCGTGCTGGATGTGGTCATGCAGGGTGATGCGGAATTATGGGCGGTCAAGCACGAACGCGACAGCATCTACGCCAACCCGGATGCCAGTGAAGATGATTACATGCATGCCGCCGAACTGGAAGGCAAGTTTGCCGAACTGGACGGCTATTCGGCAGAAGCACGTGCAGGAGAACTGCTGCTGGGTGTCGGCATTGCCGAATCTTTACACAATGGCCCCATGCAAGCAGTGGCGCCCGGATGGAAGTTGCGCGTATTGCTCACGCAGGTGCTGTTTGGCAACCCCGACATCATGCTGCTGGACGAACCGACCAACAACCTTGACATCAACGCCATCCGCTGGCTCGAGCATATTCTGGATGAACGGCAATGCACCATGATCATCATTTCGCATGACCGACACTTTCTGAATTCTATCTGCACCCACATGGCGGATCTGGATTACGGCAAAATCCAGATTTTTCCCGGCAATTACGACGAATACATGATGGCGTCACAACAACAACGCGAAGGCATGCAAGCGGCCAATTCGCGTGCCAAAGAAAAAATCGCCGAACTGCAAACCTTCGTGTCCCGTTTTTCCGCCAATGCATCCAAAGCGCGGCAGGCTACTTCTCGCCTGAAACAGATTGACAAACTCAAACAGGACATGACTGTCCTGACACCGTCGTCCCGTCAATATCCCTACATCCGTTTTGAGCAGGATAAATCCTTGCACCGCGCTGTGGTCACCGTGCAAAGCCTGTCGATTGGTTATGATGCCACCCCACTGTGCGACAAGTTCAATTTCATGCTCGAAGCTGGTGAACGGCTGGCGGTCATTGGCGAAAATGGCGTCGGTAAAACCACCTTGCTCAACACCTTGCTGGAACGGCACCCTGCGCTGGGTGGCAGCATCAAATGGGCGGAAAACGCCAATATCGCGTATTTCGAGCAAAATCACGCCGAAGAATTCGATTCCGACCTCAATCTGTTCGACTGGTTGCAACAATGGGCGCAAGCCAACGATGACGATCAAGTCATTCGAGGCGTGCTGGGCAAGCTGCTATTTTCGGGCGACGACGTCAAAAAATCCGTACGTGTGCTTTCCGGTGGCGAACAAGGTCGCATGCTGTTCGGCAAATTGATCCTGCAACGCCCCAATGTGCTGGTACTCGACGAACCCACCAACCACCTGGACATGGAATCCATCGAATCCATCAACACCGCACTGGAACTGTACAAAGGCAGCGTGATTTTCGTGTCACACGATCGCTCGTTTGTATCATCGCTCGCCACGCGCCTGATCGAAATCCGCAATGGCAAGGTAGAAATCTTCAATGGCAATTATGAAGAATTCCTGACCAGCCGTGGGGCGGCATGACCAAACGCATCGTCGTATTGATCTCTGGCCGTGGCTCCAACCTGTCCGCGCTGCTGGATGCCGGATTGCCCGTGGTGGGTGTTTTTTCCGACCGTGCCAATGCAGGCGGCCTGACATTGGCGCAGCAGCGCGGCATTACCACCGCCACCTTGTCACCGCGTGACTTCGAACACCGCGCCACATTCGACCAGGCGGTCGCCGCTCAAATCGACCGCTGGCAGCCCGATGTCGTGGTGCTGGCCGGATACATGCGCATTCTGAGTGACGATTTTGTGCAGCACTATCAGAACCGCCTGCTCAATATTCATCCCTCACTATTACCGCACTACCCGGGGCTGAATACCCACGCGCGTGCGCTGGCCGACGGCATGAAAATCCATGGTTGCACAGCGCATTTTGTCACGCCGCAACTCGATAGTGGCCCAGTCATCCTGCAAGGTGCCGTACCTGTACACGCCGATGACACGCCGGACACCCTTGCCGCCCGTGTTCTGCGTACAGAACACCGTATTTATCCACAGGCCATACACTGGTTCCTGGAGGAACGACTCCATGTAAACGCGAACCAGACTGTCAGCGTTACCGGAATCGATGCTGCCCAACAAAAGTTGTTTTTTATGGAAGACTGACATGCGCCCGGCTGGCCGCCCGCCCGCCCCATCCATCATTCGACGACCGACCCAATCACGTCGGCGCTGGCGCATCGTGCTGGCAGCACTGACGCTATCCATCCTGCTGCACCTCATGTTATTGAAAAGCTGGCGCATTCCAGTTCCCCATTGGCCATTACCTGCTTTACCATTGCAAGTACGACTCACCAACCCATATATTTCCCATCCAGCCGCAAACCACCTCACGGTTGCCCACTCTGCACAGTTGTCCAAACGACAGCCCACAACAATCCGACACAGACCTCTCCCCGCCCGGCACACTCTTCTCACACCGAAACGCTCCGCCCTACGCCTGCCCGTCAACTTGAACCCCACAGCAACGCCTGTTGTACCCGCACCAACACCAGTTATTTCTCCCATACCTGGTACTACACGTTCGGCAAAATCCGACAAATTACCCATATCATCGATTCCGCCAGCGGGCGACATCCACGGTCTGCCTAAAAACCTTCTGCTGCAATACCATATTTATCTGGGCGAAGGCGGTATGAACATCGGCCACGCCAGCTATGCCTGGATTCAGGACGACAGTCGTTACACGCTAGCCAGCATCGTACAAGCAGACGGGCTCCTTGCTCTGTTCCAGTCTGGCCGGATAACCCAAATCAGCACCGGCCATATCAGCCAAGGGCACCTGCTGCCAGACGACTTCGAAATTCAACGTGGCAGCGATTCCCCCAATACCACTACGCACCTCCATATCAACCACACCACACAACTTGCCACAGTCACCCGACATGGGAACACAACCACCGAACCTGTCCCTGATGGCGCACAAGACATCCTGAGCATCATCTTCGAACTTGCCCTGCGCGCACCGTTTGCCAACACCATTACATTGCCCGTCAGTTCTGGCAAAGCGTTCAAACCCTATCATGCCACCAACGTTGGTGAAGAAACCATCACCACCCCGCTGGGCAAGCTGCAAACCCTGCACATCACCCGTCCGCCCGAAGATGGCGAAGACGGCATGGACATCTGGCTCGATGAAAACCGGCATTACCTTCCCGTCAAAATCCGCCTGCACGACGGTCAGTTAGGCTGGATCGTGCAAGTCGCTACCAGTGTTTCATTTGACACGCCGCAAAAAATAACGCCATAATAAACTCGTTGAAAAATTGAAATATTCGGCCCGCAAACAGATCTTTTTCCCCGCTAAATAATGGAAAATCACGACACTTGTCAATTTCTTGTCTCCACACTCGATAATCTGGAGGATTTTCAACAGGGCATAATACCCCTGCCGACACAAGGCGATGAGGATAGCAGCCTGGTCATCAATGCCATCAACCGATTGCTGGCAAAGACCAATGACAAACTGCGCGCAAGCGATCAAGTTTCCGATAGCCTCGCCACAGCAAGCGTGCGAATGGTTCTGCTGGCAGAAATTCAGGAAAATCTGGACAAGGCAGACAAACAAGTTCACTCGCCAGATGACCTTAATACCTTCTTCAAAAACCTTCTTGTCGACCTCATTTCCGTTGTGGGAGCAGAAAAAGCACTGTTTCTGCCAAAAGAATCCATCGGTTCGGCAAACCAGATCCAAGTCTGTCAATGTAGCGAAGAAGAAATCAAAGAACTAAAACAATCCATTTCATTTCAGCGAATTGTCACCGACATCAACACATCCAGAACCATCAGCACTTACGCTGCCAAAAATGGTGAGCATGAGACTACCATGGGGATTCCCTTGCAGGTAAATCAGCGTCTCACCGGAGGGATTTTCCTGCTTGGCAAACGGGACAAAACTGATTTCAATCGGGACAATCTCTCTTTGATCGAACATTTGTTGCCCAGTATTCAACGAGTACTGGAACGCATCGACCTCGTTGCCGCATTGGAAGCGAGCAATCGAACCTTGCAGACGGAGCAAGACAAACTTCGTGCCATGACCAACGAAATCAACCAGACCATGGCGTTTCTTGAAGTGGCAAATGACAATTTGCACAAAAATTTCATTGCTACCGTTCACGTGTTTGCCAACCTGCTTGAAATGCGGGAAGGACAAATGGCAGGGCATTCACGCCGGGTAGCCAATTTGGCCAGAACATTGGCACAACGACTCGGCTTGTCAAACAGCGAAACTCAGGACATCTTTCTGGCCGGATTGTTACACGACATTGGAAAACTTGCCTTTTCTGACGTTTTGATGAAAAAACCCTTTTCCACTCTGAGCACCGAAGAACGATCCGAAGTTGTCAAGCATCCTGTCAAAGGAGAAATGGCACTGCTGGCTATCGACCAATTACATCAACCAGCAAAGATCCTTCGTCACCACCATGAACGCTTTGACGGCCTGGGTTACCCGGACAACCTGGCCGGGCTCATGATTCCGATTGGCGCCAGAATACTTGCTGTTGCCAATGAGTTCGATGCCGTCCAAAACGGAACCATTCTCAGCAAGCGTTTGAACAAAAATGAAGCGCTGCAATACATTCAGGAAGGTCGTGGCAACCGGTACGATCCGGCTGTTGTTGACGCTTTCCTGGGAAAAGTCATCAAACCTGCAAAAAACATCCCCGATGTTCATGAAATCAGCTTGCTCTCCATTCAACTGCAAACGGGCATGGTATTGTCAAGGAACCTGAACGGTAGCGATGGTAATTTGCTGCTTTCCAAAGATTACAAGCTGAGCGAGAATATCATTCAGCAAATCAAGGGATTCGAAAAAACCGAAAATACCACATTTACCATTTGGGTATATAAGATCAAATCCGAATAATTCAGTGGCAAGCCATCGTCATGATCATGTGGGAATTAATCAGCGCTTCCTTAGCTGGCGATCAACGACGGCTTAGGCCAAATTGCTGTCTTTCAGGTATGGTATTCAATCAACTTCAACAAGTTGTGCTGTGTAACCAATTCCCAATCACAGTCGTTTAGTTTCGATGCAAACGGAAAGAACTCCATTCCGGCCTCGGATTACAAATAGTCCGATAAATTAATCGACATGTTTTATTGTCATCGTGCCCTGAAAACACGCCAGGATTCCGCGCAGAATATTCGCTGGTGATGGTGGACACCCTGTCACCATCACGTTAACCGGCAGTATTTCGGCCAGTTTGCCGTGCACGGCATAATTTTCGCCAAACAGGCTGTCATGGCCGGTACAATCACCCACGGCCACCACCCATTTCGGCGCTGGCATTGCTTCCCATGCTGCCATCAGCGCAGACTCCATATGCCGCGTCACCGGCCCGGTCACCAACAACACATCGGCATGACGTGGGCTGGCAACAAATGTCACCCCCACCCCTTCAATGTTGTAATGAGGCCCGCTCAATGCGTTGATCTCCAGTTCACAGGCATTGCAGGAGCCTGTATCAACATGACGGATTGCCACGGCGCGACCAAATACTTCACATATACGAGACTGTAGCAACTGTTCATCATGGCAGGCTGGCAAATCAGTCGGCACTGGCATCTCGGACACCATGCCAGTATCAAGAATTTTTTTCAACATCATAAAGATAGCCATATTTCCACCCTCGAAGCCATTCGGATCAAATATCCACGCCGCTATAAGCCAGATTAAATGATTTGTTGATGAGGGGAAAGTCCGCCACGATATTGCCCAAAATACCGCTTTCCAGTACCGGCCAGTTTTGCCACGATGGATCATGTGGATGCACACGATCAAGCCTGCCATCCACGCCAATGCGCACAGCCATGATGACACCGCCACGCCAACCTTCAACCCAGCCCAAACCTTCCCGTTGCGTTGCACCGTCATGTGGTGGTGTGTGCAGGACACTGCCCCTTGGCATATCGTGCACAATCTTGCGAATCAAACGCAACGATTCAGCCAGTTCATCAAAACGCACCGCTGCCCGGGCAAAGACATCGCCGCTTTGATGCGTTGCCATTTTCACTTCCAACACATCATACGGTGGAACGGGAAACTGTACCCGCGCATCCCATGCCTGAGCGCTGGCGCGGCCAGCCAATCCGGTCAAACCAAGGTGTGCCGCCAGGCGGGCCGAAACGACGCCTGTATTGATAAATCTGTCCTGCACGCCGGCATGCTCATCATACACTTCCCGTAATCGACTTGCCTCTTGCGCCAACTGCAACGCAGCGTCCACCAGCATTCCCGCGTGTGTCAGATCCCGGGCCACACCACCAGGGGCGATGCAATCAAATAAATAGCGATGGCCGAACAACGCTGCTGACAAACGCAACCATTCTTCCTTCAGACGCCAAAACTGCACGAAACCAAATGCCAGTCCTGCATCATTGCCCAAAGAACCCAGATCGCCCAAATGATTGACAACCCGCTCCATTTCCAGCCACAAAGCACGTAACCAGCGTGCCCGGTCCGGCACCGCCGTGCCTGTTGCTGATTCCACCGCCATGCAATACGCCATCACGTATGCTGTATGACTGTCGCCGCAAATGCGACCGGCCAGCTTTGCCCCCTGTTCGAGACTCAAGCCTTCAAAACGTTTTTCCACCCCCTTGTGAGCAAAACCAAAACGCTCCGCCAATCGCAGCACCCGTTCGCCGATAACCGAAAAACGAAAATGTCCAGGTTCAATCGTGCCTGCATGAATAGGGCCGACAGCAATTTCATGCACCCCTTCGCCATCGACCTGAATAAACGGGTAATCATCGTTTCCCGCGGTCGGTTGTGCCAGAAAATCGCGACGTAAAGGAAAGCTATCCACAGGCCACGCCGCATGACGCAACCATTTGCGTGTATCTACCGCGCCATCCGCCACTAACCCCATCAAATCATAAGTTGCCCGTTGCTGGCGATCTGCCGCCGGGAAAAGCGCCGACAAATCAGGATAGTGTGGATACTCTGCTGCCAGCGGTGTAACCACCCAACATAGACCGGCCGCAACCAGAAAAACACTATGCAAGGCAAAACCAGCATCAACATGACGGTTGTCTACACCCCACAACGCCAATAATTGGCCCCCCTCATCCTTGACCGACTGCGCCAGGAAAAGTAACTGCGCAATTTCGACATGACCACGCCAGATATAGGTACCGTGTGTTACGAACGGCCATTGTTGCGTAGCAATTTTCATTTATGCTCCCAAGAGATGTGCTGCCTGCCGATACCAGACAGCCAACCAGTCCGGCATGGCTATACCAAGCACCAACACCAGAACCAGGTGCAGAAATACCGGCGTCATGGCGGGTTGGTGCGGTAAACGTGGCAAGCTGGTTTCAGCAAACACCATGGCTTGCACCTGACCAAAAATGGCAGCAAATGCCACTCCAAGAGCCACCAGCAGAAAGGGAGTTGCCCAGCCATGTTCGTGCATCGCCGTGGTGACAATCAAAAATTCACTGGTAAACACCCCGAATGGCGGCACACCCAGAATGGACATCGTGCCCAACATCAACCCCCAACCCAGGCCAGGATTAATACCCATCAGCCCACGAATTCCACTCATCAGCTGGGTACCCGCTTTTTGTGTGGCATGCCCTACGGTAAAAAAGATGGCGGACTTGGTTAATGCGTGCACGGTCATGTGCAGCAATCCGGCGAATACCGCCACGGCGCCTCCCATACCGAACGCAAAAGTCATCATGCCCATATGTTCGATGGAGGAATAAGCAAACATGCGTTTCACATCACTTTGTTGCCTAATCAGGAATGATGCCACGACGACCGACAGCAACCCGAAACCCATCATCAGGTGTCCGGCAAGCTGGGTGCCCAACGCCCCGTCCACCAAAACCTTATTGCGCAGAATGGCATACAGCGCAACGTTCAACAACAATCCGGACAACACGGCAGAAATCGGGGTAGGTCCCTCGGCGTGAGCATCGGGCAACCAGCTGTGCAACGGCACCAAACCCACTTTGGTACCGTACCCCACCAGCAAAAAGACAAATGCCAGTTGCAAGACCGTTGGTTCGAGATGCGCTTTGACCGCGTTCAAGTGCGTCCATAACAAAGCATTGCCACCAGCACCCAATACTTTTTCTGCGGCAAAATACAGCAACACCGTGCCAAACAATGCCTGCGCAATTCCGACGCCGCACAGAATAAAATATTTCCATGCCGCCTCCAGCGCGGCGGGTGTCCGATACAACGACACCAGGAGCACCGTCGCCAGCGTAGCGCCTTCCATTGAGACCCAGAGAATGCCCATGTTATTGGTCGTCAACGCCAGCAGCATGGCGGCAATAAATACCTGATAGCTGGCGTGATACAACCGTAAACGCACCATGGTCAGGCGACCGTGCGCACATTCAATCCGCATATAAGGCCGTGAAAACAATGCCGTTGTAAATCCCACCAACGCGGTCAAACCGACCAGAAAAACGTTGAACGCATCCATGAAAAACCAGCCACCATCAAACTCCATCGGCCCCGCACGCATGACACGCACCGCCAGTGCGACCGCAAATAATAACGTTATAAAACTGAACAGCACATTCATTTCTGCCGCCAGACGACGGTGCCCCCAGACAAGCAGCAGCAATGCACCAACCAAAGGGACGCCCAGCAATCCGTACAGCAACATTCAATGCTCCTTACGTTTTTCCATCTGCCGCAAATCCATCGATTCAAATGTTTCCCGAATCTGGAAAAAGAAAATGCCGAGCACAAATACCCCCACCAGCACATCAAGCGCCACGCCAAGCTCTACCACCAACGGCATACCATACGTTGCACTGGTGGCGGCAAAAAATATTCCGTTTTCCATCGCCATGAAACCAATCACTTGCGGCAAGGCTTTGGTTCGGGTAATCATCATCAAAAAAGACAGCAAGACACACGCCATGGCAATGCCCAGGGTAGAGCGCATGACCGTGCCGGCCATCTGGGAAATCGGCAGTGCCAGATTGAAAGCAAAAATCACCAACACGATGCCGGTCAACATGGTAAGTGAATGATTAAGCAACGGTTCCACATCACGGCTCATGCCAAGCTTACGCACCAGACGATAAAAAAACCATGGTATGATCATCACCTTGAGCAGCAAGGTTAATGCCACCGAATACAACAAATGCCATTGCGCTGTAAACACCGCCACAATCGCCGTTGATACCGCCAACGCCGCGCCTTGCCAGGCAAACAAGGAAATCAACCCGGCGACACGCCGTTGCGCCAGCATGGCAAATGAAATCAACAACAACAAGGCAGCCAGTAAATTGACAATCTGCAGATACCATCCGGAAATCATGCCACTTGCACCCGTAGATATCATGTCAGGATTCCAGCAAGAAATGAATCAACATGCCCAATACAGCCAACAAAAAGGCTGTGCCCAGAAACTCGGGTACGCGAAACAAACGCATCTTGGCATTCAATGTTTCCAGTACCGCCAACACCAAACCACCAACGGCCATTTTAGCCACCAGTGCCAGCAAAGCCAGCGGTAGTGCGGCTTCATCACCCACGGGCGCAATGCCCCAGGGTACGAACAAGGCAATTCCCAAAGCAGAGTAAACAAACAACTTCAACGCTACAGACCATTCGATCAAGGCCAGATAACGGCCGGAATATTCCAGTATCATGGCCTCATGAATCATGGTCAATTCCAGATGCGTGGTTGGATTATCGACAGGGATACGTGCATTTTCCGCCACGGATACCATCCAGAATGCAACGCCGGCAAAAGCCAGACTGGGATAGATTGCAAATTTCCGGTGTGCCAGCACATGCACCATCAACGGCAATTGGGTGGAATGCGAGATCAGACTGACGGTAAAAAACACCATCAACAAAGCCGGCTCCGCCAGGAAAGCCACCAGCATTTCACGCCGCGCACCCAAAGTACCAAATGCGGTACCTACATCCATCGCCGCCAGCGCCAGAAACACGCGCGCCAGCGCAAAAATGCCCACCAATGCGATCACGTCTGCAACAGGGGAGAACGGCAAATCATTGGCCAACATCGGCACGATGCCCGCCGCCAGCACCATGCAGGAGAATACGACATAAGGCGTTGCCTGAAACAGGGGCGAAGCCTCCTTGGCCAGCACCGTTTCCTTGAGAAAAAGTTTATGCAATACCCGATAACTCTGCCACAAAGGTGGCGGGCGGCGCCCCTGTAAACGGGCACGACACTGATTGGTCCAACCTGTCAGCAAAGGCGCAGCCAGCACGGCCAGCACGGTTTGCAATCCCTGCAAAACGACCCCGCCACTCATTGCACAAACACCAGTAACACCAACAAGGTGATAAAACTGTAGGTCAAATACCATTGAATGCGCCCGTGTTGCAGACGAGCGGTCTGTTGCGATAACCAGTTGGTCGCAGCCACAATGGGTAAGTACAGGAAATGCCACCACTGATCGATGCTGACGCTGGCGTAATGTGGCGTGCGATCCTGTGGTTGAGGGTATTGACGATCCACCTGCATGAATGAAGAAAAAATATGCTGAATCGGCTGGCCAAATCCTTCAGCACTATCCTGCATGCGAGCCGTGACGGCAGGAAAACCGCATTGCCATGCCGCCGATCGCCGCACACGACCTGTATAGCGAAAACGCACCAGCCCATACACCAACAACAAGACCGCCAATGTTGCCAGCCAGAACGGTAAGGGTGCATAACTGGCCCGCGCTGCGTCCATCGGAGCCAATACCAGCCACCCGCCATCATTGGTCAAAACACGCCCAGCCACCTGCTGTACGGCAGGCGAAATCAATACGATGACAGCCGATGGCAACAAACCCAGCAACACACACGCTGATGCCAACCATAACATTCCCATCCGCTGCCATATATCTGCTTCGTGCGCGTGTTTCAGCGCCGGATTACGCGGCTGCCCCAAAAAAACCACCCCATAAAACTTGACCATCACATAAGCTGCCAAGGCAATCACCAACGCAACGGACGCTGTTGCCACCGGCAGCATCATATTGAGATAGTGCAGATCAAGCCCTGGAGTAAACAAAAATGCCTGCAGTAACAACCATTCAGACACAAAACCGTTCAGGGGAGGCAAACCGGCAATCGCCAGCACGCCCAATAACATCAGCCAACCAGTCCACGGCATTTTACGCATCAATCCACCTAACCCGCTCATCAACCGCGTGCCGCTTGCATGTAGCACAGAACCCGTTCCCACAAACAACAAACTTTTGAACAGCGCATGGTTGAGTGCGTGATACAGCACAGCCGTCAATGCCAGCGCAGCCAACCCGCTTTTACCTTCCACACTGAAAATGATAGCCAATCCAAGCCCGGTGAAAATCAACCCTATATTTTCTATGGATGACCAGGCAAGCAAACGCTTGATGTCGGATTGTACCGCCGCAAAAATCACCCCATACAAAGCGGTCATCAGTCCCAGCACCAGCACAAGTACACCCCACCATTCCTGCCGCACCGACAACAAATCAAAGCCAACTCGCAATAATCCATACAACGCCATTTTCAGCATCACGCCCGACATCAGCGCTGATACAGGCGAAGGCGCTGCCGGATGCGCTTCTGGCAACCAGACATGCAACGGAACCAAGCCTGCCTTGGCACCAAAACCAATCAGCGCAAACAGAAATGCCAAGGATGCCTGTGTTGGTGTCAATACACCGTGCCGCATGGCAGAAAATGTGAAGGCGGCATCACCAGTGTGCCCATTTCCCTGCAATACGCCAAAACACAGCAACAGAGCCACCGCGCCAATATGCGCCATCAACAAATAAAGGAATCCTGCTTTACGAATTTCCTCCACGCGGTAATCGCTGGTCACCAGAAAATAAGAAGACAATGCCATCAATTCCCACGCCACCATGAAGGCGTACGCATCGTTAGCCAGCAACACCAGCGTCATCGCGGCAAGAAAAGCCGGGTACCAGATCGCCAGTCTCGCCAATTCACCAATTTCCATGTGCTGAAAATACCCTCTGGCATAAACACTGACACCGAATGCGCCCATACCCAGCAACAACAGAAAAAAACCGGACAAGGCATCCAAGCGCAGATGCACAGGCAAGCCAGGAAAGCCAACAGGAACGATTTGCGCCGAAGCAGGCAACAGCAAACCTGCCACGCCCACGGCAGCTACCCACAAACCTGTCAGCGCGGCAAGTGGGAACCCTGCCAGCAACCAGCGTTTATGGGCGCGCAACGGAATGGCAAGCAGCGCCAACGCCAGCCAGCATAGCACGCCGCCCCAAACCATCGCCACCGGTTGATATCCGGTTATTTCACTCATGCGTCACACCCGTCTCCTCGCCCAAGTACGTGCAACAGGATATATATCTGCGACATCACGTCAGTCACGGCATTGTTGGCGTCATCATTCAAACGGCAGTTCAATGTGGCTATTTGATATCACTGATTTGATATCGCCATACAAACACAAAACACACATTTTGTATAAAAATGATGATAACATGATTATCATCACATACAAACCTATTGAGCACGATGGAAAACCGCACCGCCAGAATGACCCTTCTCATCGACCCCAGAAAAAAACAGATTTTTGAGGAAATCTGCGCCCAGCAAGACCTGACGGTATCTCAGGTCGTGCGCAAACTGATCCGGCAATACATTCTGGAACATGCCGGCAACAGAGAACTGCCTGACTGGCTGACACACACCAACAAAGAAGGTGATGACAGCAACTGACTATTGCGCCACGCTCCATCACACCTTGGCAAGAATAACGACCAGAAAACACGCAAGGTAAAAAGATAAATCTATCGCCAGGATTTTTTCTGCTGCATTCGAATCCAATTCGGGGTTACGCTCCTCTTGGTATCTGAGGGATGTCCTCGGAACTTGCAAAGGAAAGCGCCATGTTTTACGTAAAAAACCTGCCTGGATGGGAACGTTGGCTGCGTGTTGGGGGCGGCATAGTCATGACTGCCTACGCGCTCATGAACGTCGGTGGAATCGTCGGCTGGCTGATATCAGCAGCCGGAATTGGAACCGCATTGTCGGGTGTGCTTGGTTTCTGTCCGATGTGCGCATTGGCAGGTCGGCGCCTGGCGAAACGAACGCGGGACTAGTCCTAATGTCGCTTGCAGAGAAACATTTCTCGCTGATTGCAGCAGCGCAATTGGGGGATCCGGTTGCGCTCGATCGCCTCTTGCAGGTATGCCAACCGGACATACGTCGCTATGCGCAGCGCAATTGTCTGATGAGTGATGTCGATGATGCAGTACAGGAAACGCTAATCATCCTGTCACGTCACGTGCACTCGGTACGGGCGATTGTCGCATTTTCCGGCTGGTTGTTCAGCATCGTCAAACGCGAATGCTGGCGACTGGAGCGGCGGATGTTCGGCATCGAACATCTCGACGAGGAAAAAGCTGAATATTGGCTGGTATCGCATACAGCCGATGCTTTGCGCCACGATCTGGTGCGTACACTCGAATCGCTTCCGCCACACTATCGTGAGATAATTGTGTTGCGAGACTTCGAAGAACTATCTATCCGTGAACTAACGCAACAACTCCAGTTAACTTCGGCGGCCGTCAAAAGCCGGTTGCATCGGGCACGACAGCTGATGCGCGAATATTTGCTGGCATAACATTAAAGGAGCCACCATGGAATACGATCAAACACTTGATGTCTGCGGTTTGTGCTGCGCAGAACCCATCCGCCGGATCACCAAAGCCTTGCAAGGGATCGAGGCGGGCGCGGTGCTATTAGTGACTGCAGATAAGGCCTCCATGACCAAGGACATTCCATCCTATTGCAAACAGACCACGCATGATCTGATTCATCAGCAGGAGACAAATGGCAAGTTGCAGTTCTGGATACGCAAGCATGCCTGAACAGGCTACTTGCTCCAAGCCGTACGCGTCGCGATCTTCCCAATTTGACCCGCAACGCGGCTCATGGAGGAATAAATCAGCGCTTCCCTAACCGGCAAGCAGCAAATTGTGGTATCTTGCCTCCCATTCATTTCTGTGATGTTGCTGCCATGGGTTTCAAAAAAAACTGGATTGGTTTTCTGTTTGCCTTCTTGTTGCCAATCGTGGTGATTCTGTTCTGGTGGGGTGCGTTCAACCACACCGACATCCAGCAAACCCGCAGCGCCCCCATTCATTACGCCTACATTGCCTTTTATGGCAATCTGGCCGATATGTCTGGTGTACAAGACAAAGTTCGTACCATCCTGCAAAGACAAGAACACGTTGCGACCGGCTATCCGATTACCGTGCTGTACACGGATCCCCGCCACAGCAAAAAAGACGACCAGCGCGCGCGTGTGGGATTTATCGTGGCAAATGATGCTCATGTTGTCACACCACTGCAAACCGCAGATATTCCCGCCATGCCCGTCGTTCGCGCCCGTGTGACTGCCAGCATGCAACTTGCCCCCGGTATGGCTTACCAAGCCTTGTACGACTGGCTGAAACCGCGCGGGCGCGACATTCGATTGCCAACAGTGGAAATTTACACGCCCGGCCAATCCATCAACAAAATGGGTACATTGACAGTCGATATGCCGGATAACTGACACTATCCCGTTACGACACTGGTCACTACACTGGTCACTATACTGGTCACTGCCATGGTGTTACTTGCTCTGCTCGCTGCCCTGCTGCTCAACCATTACCGACCCTGTTTGCCAGCATGGTTATCGCTGTTTTCCCGCCCTCTGCACTGGATCGCGCAACAGATTAATGCGGGCAAACATGAACATGGCAGACTGGCCTGGTGGCTCGCACAAATCCCTGCTCTTTGCGCCATCAGTCTGCTCTGGCTGTTGTTGCAGCATATCCACCCCGTGCTCGGTTTTGCACTGAACGTAGCGTTTCTGTACCCCGCCCTGTCATTTCAACGCCACCCTGTATTGCTGTCAACACGTCACATTGTCTGCCCCTGCCCGGCGCATGACCATATTCCTGCCCCAGATGACAAAACACCCGATCAAATAATTGCCGGATTACTGCATTGCAGTATCCACGAACTGTTTGGCATCATTCTGTACTTCTTTCTCTTCTCGCCTGTTGGTCCTTTGGGCATCATTTTGTACCAACTCACGCAAAGCATGGCTAAAAACTGGCAAACCGACGCGCACGGCGATTTTGCCCACTACGCACAGCAAATGCGCAACCGACTGGATTGGCTACCGATACACGCGACTGCACTCAGTTTTGCGATTGCCGGTAACTTCGAGGACGCGCTGTTTTACTGGCGCAATAACCCGGCCCGCGATAAACAGGCGATCGTACTGGCGAGCGGCGCGGCCGCCCTTGGCATCGCCTTGACAATTGACGGCCAAATTTTTGGCGGTGGAGAAAAAGCAACGGCCGATGACATTCCCGCCACCGTCAACCTTATCTGGCGTAGCCTTGCCATCTGGCTTCTGTTACTATTAATGATGAGTCTGGCACGTCTGACAGCCTGAACAGCCCATTACACATTCGCTCACACAATGTCGCCATATCCTGCCCGATTGCACAACCTGGATCATCGAAAGGCGGCATGATGGCACTTCATGCCTGGGGACGCCTGCCCAATCCGCACAACGCAAATACCGTTCGCCTGCACGACCGTCACGCCGATTTGCCAAACGTCACATTACCCTGGCTGGCACATGGCTGTGGACGGAGTTATGGCGATGTATGCCTGAACCGGCGCGGTTCGCTGCTGCACACCATCAACCTGGATCATTTCATCGATTTCAACCCGGCAACCGGTATTTTGCGCGCTGAAGCCGGCGTGACTTTACGTGCCATTCTGGCGCTCGTCGTACCACATGGCTGGTTTCTGGCTGTTACTCCCGGCACGCGTGACGTCACACTGGGCGGGGCAATTGCCAATGATGTACATGGCAAGAATCACCATGTAGCAGGCAGTTTCGGTCACCACGTACGACAACTTGAGATATTGCGCAGCACCGGGGAACGTTTGCGCTGCCACGCCCAACAACACGCAGAATTATTACGAGCCACAATCGGTGGTTTGGGATTGACCGGTCTCATTACCTGGGCAGAAATTGCTTTGATCCCTATTGCCAATCCATTCATGACTGTCGAAACCACCCGTTTCGGGCACATCGACAATTTCTGGGCGCTCAATGCACAAGCAGAAACATGCTGGCCATACACCGTTGCCTGGATTGACTGTCTGGCGCAAGGCAAGCGGCAGGGGCGCGGCGTCTTCATGACGGCAGCGCATGCCGCCACACAGGAAAACTTGCCAGACTGGCGCGAAAAACCGCGCAACATACCCTTCGACCCACCAGTATCACTCGTCAACAGCCTGAGTTTACGAACATTCAATGCCCTATACTGGCACAAGGCGCGATCGGGTACTTCACTCCAGCATCATGTTCCCTATTTTTATCCTCTGGACGCCATTTCCCGCTGGAACCGCATTTATGGCAGCGCTGGTTTTTACCAGTACCAATGCGTCCTGCCGCCAGACGCCATGTGTGCAGGAACAACCAGCCTGCTAAACCGGATAGCGCGTAGCGGACAAGGGTCGTTTCTGGCTGTGCTCAAAACCTTTGGCAACCACCCGCCTCCCGGCATGCTGTCTTTCCCACGGCCAGGCGCTACACTGGCGCTCGATTTTCCCAACCACGGACAACGCACGCTGGCGCTTTTTACCGAACTGGACGCCATTGTCCGTGACGCAGGCGGCGCCATATATCCTGCCAAAGACGCCCGCATGCCCGCATCGCTGTTCAAATCCGCCTTTCCGCAATGGGAAACCTTCTCGCAATGGATGGATCCCGCATTTTCTTCTGATTTCTGGCTCAGGGTAAACTCATGAACTTTCCGCATCGTGTTCTCGTTTTTGGCGCCACATCGGCCATTGCGCAAGCAACTGCGCGACGGTTATTGCAACAGGGTTGCGACCTGCACCTGATTGGCCGCAACCAGACAAAGCTGCAAACCATCATCGACGATCTGAAAGTTCGTGCGGCGCCGGCACAAAAAGTGAGTGGCGAAGCCGCCGATCTCGATAATCTGACCGATTTCCCGCATCTGTTCGATACCGCCACCACCGCACTCGGCAGCATCGACGCCGTGCTCATTGCCCACGGCAGCCTGCCCGACCAAAAAGCCTGCGAAACCAATTTCAGCAACACATTGGCAGCACTGCACACCAATGGAATTTCCGCCATCGCGCTGGCTGACGAAGCAGCGCGACGGATGCTGATACAAGGTTACGGCCTGATTGCCGCCATCAGTTCTGTCGCGGGCGATCGCGGCCGGCAAAGCAATTATGTCTATGGTGCCGCCAAAGGCATGCTGAATATTTATCTGCAAGGATTACGCAACCGGTTGGCGCCATCCGGCATCAATGTGTTAACCATCAAACCCGGCTTTGTCGATACTCCCATGACCGCAGCATTCGAGAAAAAAGGGATATTATGGGCCAGCGCCGACGATATTGCCCGCGGCATCATCTCCGCCATGCATAAACGGCGTGATATCGTCTATTTGCCCTGGTTCTGGTGCGGTATCATGTTCATCATCCGCACCATTCCCGAGCGCCTGTTCAAAAAACTCAAGCTATGAACCAACACGGACACCCGCCGGTTTGGGCAGCGTTCGATTTCGACGGCACACTGACCCGACGCGACACGCTGCTGCCTTTTTTGCGATACGCACTGGGAACACCCCGCCTCGCATTCGACCTGTTGCTCGAATCGCCATGGCTGCTCGCCTATTTGTCGGGCAATCTGTCCAATACCCATACCAAGCAACGCCTGTTACGGCGCTGCCTGGGCGGTTTGTCGCAAGACGAGTTACACGAACTGGGCGAAAAATTTGCCCAGCGCCACATTCCGTCAACCTTACGTCCGGCCATGCAACAGCGCCTGCAACAACACCAGTCACTTGGTCACACCACTGTACTGGTAACGGCATCTCTTACCGTCTATACCGAGCCTTGGGCGAAACAGGCCGGATTCACACACGTCATCGGCTCGGAACCGGAACTGGACAAAAACGGCAACTTTACCGGTAATTTGCAGAATGGCAACTGTTTTGGCGCCGAAAAAGTCGTACGCCTGAAACGTATCCTGCCCGCGCACGCCATCCTGCATGCCTATGGTAACAGCCGTGGCGATGCAGAAATGCTCGCCATGGCACAATTCCCTCACCTGCTCGACAAAACAAATGCCTTCGGCAATACCTTGCCTTACCTGTCTTGATATAGCGTCTTGAATTTTTCCGCGCATACAGATATGGACATGGCACGGGTTTTTTGCAAAAACCCCATGCCAACATGAATTTGCGTCTTTAAACTGACATCATTTCAGTCTACAATCATCGCGTCACCCAATTGGAACAGTCATGGAAACTTCAGCCCACTGGCTACCCCTTGCCGCTATTCTGATTGTCGCTGAGTTACTGACCGGCACTTTCTACCTGCTGGTGATCGGCTTGTCCTTCGCGGCAGGCGGCGTAGCTGAACTGTCCGGCGCAAACAACCCCATACAGGACGCAACAGTCCTGCTGACGATGGTTATTGGCCTTACTGTCGTCACGCTGCGCAGGCGACAAGAAAAACGACACCGAAAAACAGAAACAAATTCACTCGATATCGGCCAACCGGTTACTGTTGCTGACTGGCAACCAGACGGGTCTGCCCGTGTCGTATATCGCGGCAGCGACTGGAACGCGCGCTGGATCGACCGTAACCAACCACCCTCGGAGCGTTGCATCATCCAGGCCATCGAAGGCAATACTCTGCTACTCACCGCCGCCCAACATCTGGAGCAATCAACATGATTTTCATTTTTTTCCTGCTGGTCATCGCCATCGTTTTCGTCGTCACCAGCGTCAAAATCGTGCCTCAGCAACAGGTCTGGGTTGTCGAACGACTGGGACGCTATTATGCCAGTATGCTGCCGGGGCTCAACATCATCCTCCCTTTCATCGACCGCGTGGCTTACCAGCACGGCATGAAAGAAATACCGATGGATGTCGCCCCACAGGTATGCATCACCAAGGACAACACCCAGGTCAAAATCGACGGCATCATTTTCTTTCAGATTACTGACGCCAAACTCGCCAGCTATGGCACCGCGAACTATCAAATGGCGATCATCCAGTTGGCACAAACTACGTTACGCTCGGAGTGCGGCAAACGCGAACTCGATCATTTACTGGAAGAACGCAACGATATCAACCACGCTGTCATTGCCGTGCTGGATGAAGCCGGCTCGAACTGGGGTGTCAAAGTATTGCGCTACGAAATTCGTGACATCACCCCGCCAGAGCCCGTCTTACACGCGATGCAGGCGCAAATTACTGCCGAACGCGAAAAACGCGCCCGTATCGCCCAGTCGGAAGGCAAACGCCAAGAAGAAATCAACCTGGCCGAAGGCGCCATGACGGCAGCCATCCGCGAATCCGAAGGGCAAAAACAGGCCGCCATCAACCGGGCGCAAGGACAGGCGCAAGCCATTCTGATCACCGCACAAGCAACTGCCGAAGCCTTGCGCCGCATTGCACAAGCCATGCAAGAACCCTCCAGCAGTGACGCCGTTAATCTGCGGCTTGCCGAAGCCTATATTCAGGCATTTGGCAATATTGCGCGACAAGGCAACACCCTGATTCTGCCTGCCAATCTGGCTGACGTTGGCAGCATGGTCGCCAGCGCGCTCGCCATTGCGCGCCAAGGCAACCCGCCGTCTGCCTGATACAATGACTACCCAGTACAGCCATCTTCTGTCAAGACAATATGCGCGATATCGTTTATCCTTACAGTGTTCTGAATAAAAAATATAATTCGGATCCCGGCAACGTCTAAAACAGCGAAAAAACAGCCGCAACCGTTAGGGAACCACTGATTCAGTCCCGTATGGTCGCGGCGCGACTGGAGGAATGAACCAGCGTTTCTTTGGCAACCGGTTTTGCCGGTATTTTTGGCCATTCTGTCATTGATATGTGGAAACCAGCGCCATCTCCAACTTTTATTGTCGCACTACTGTGCGGCCTCTTGCTTTGGCTGCACAGCCTGCCATCACACGCCTTCAATGCCGCCTTCTTTTATGGCACCCCTTTTCCAGCGGAATTGCGCATTTATGATGCCATCGTCGTGCAAGGCAACCAACCGGATTTCACACAAGTTTCCGGCGATATGCAATCTCGCCTGTACGCATACACCAGTCTGGGTGAAGCAGAAAACAATCTGCAAACCGAGGCCGATTTTCCCGCCAGCGCAAAAATCGGCCGCAACAAAACATGGGGTAATGATGTCATGGATGAAACCAACCCTGCCTGGCGACGTTTCTTTATTCAACACATCGTCACACCCCTGTGGAATAAAGGATTTCGCGGCATCTTCATCGACACCATCGATTCTTACCAGTTGTCGGCCAGCACACCCGCACAACGAACGCAACAAGAAGCAGGTATCATTGACACCCTGCGCCAACTTCACCAACAATATCCTGCGCTGCATATCATTCTGAACCGGGGTTTTGAAATATTGCCGCAAGTGCACGACATCATTACTGCCGTTGCTGCCGAATCGTTGTATCAGAGATGGGACAACACGCGACACAGCTATGTTGCCGTCAACGAAACCGACAGAAACTGGCTTGCCGGCGAGCTTGACACCGTCAAGAACCATTACCATCTGCCGGTCATCGTGATGGATTACGCCGCACCGGCACAACGCCAGACAGCACGTCAGCTGGCACAAAAAATCCGTACAGCAGGTTTTTCTCCCTGGGTCAGCGATCCGGAAATGGACATCATCGGCGTCGGTGATCCGGAAATTCAACCCAGACGCATCATGATGCTATACGATGGCAAACAGGATGTCATGCTCGACCCCATCCTGCGTACAGCTGCCATGCCCATTGAACATCTGGGCTACATTGCCGAATACCACAGCTATAATCAGCCCCTGCCAAAATCCCCCTTGACCGGACAATATGCAGGCATCGTCCTGTGGGGCGAATCCATACCGGACAGCGCGCAGGCGCAACGCTTGCACGACTGGTTGCTTGGCCAGATTCAACAGGGCATACACCTTGCCGTACTCGATGGATTTGGTTTCCCTCGCAACAACAACCTGTTGCAGGCATTCGGGCTAACCGTCGAAGATACCATTCCAGCCACGAATGTGCGCATTACCCGACAAGATTCCATTTTTGGCTTTGAACATCCGGTACCATTACCCACCAACACGCTGGATATCATTCATGCGGGGACAGACAGCACCCCCCTGTTACAGCTCGGTACCGGAACGAAAACCAGCGACATGGCAGCCTACACACCGTGGGGCGGCTATATTCTGTCGCCGTTCACCCTGTATGAGCTGCCTTACGAACAGGGCACACGCTGGCTTGTCAACCCGTTTGCTTTTTTTCGTCATGCGCTCAGACTGCCCGACATGCCCGCACCTGACGTTACCACCTCGTCAGGTCGCCGTTTGCTGATGGCACATATGGATGGTGACGGCTTTGCCGATCGTGCCGAGTTTCCCGGCTCACCCTTGGCAGCACAGGTCATGCTCGATCAGATATACACAAAATATCCCATTCCTGCTGCCGTATCCGTCATTGAAGGCGAAACAGCGCCTTGGGGTCTGTATCCAGAACTGTCATCCGAAATGGAGCACGTCGCGCGTGAAATTTTCCGTTTACCGAACGTCGAAATCGCCAGCCATTCCTACTCCCACCCGTTCAAATGGCAACTGCTCGATACCGGTGACGATGATTCGGGTGAAGGGTTGCGACTGGACATTCCTCATTATCACTTTAGTATCCAGCGAGAAATCGCCGGCAGTGTGTCCTACATCAACCAACGCCTGACCCCTGCAGACAAAACCTGCCGGATTTTTTTATGGACCGGCAACTGCCGCCCCGACGCTGATGCCATTGCCCTCACCTACCAACTGGGCTTGCTCAACATGAATGGGGGGGATACCTCCATCACCAACAGCCAGCCCAGCCTGACCTACGTTTCCCCGCTTGGCGTCACTCGTGGCGGCTATCTGCAAGTTTTTGCACCGGACCAAAATGAAAACATCTACACCAACGACTGGACCGGACCATTTTATGGCTACCGGCGCGCGATCGAGACCTTTACCCTCACCAACTCGCCTCGCCGCCTGAAACCGGTCGATATCTATTTTCACACTTATTCAGCGAGCAAACCCGCCTCGCTTGTCGCCCTGAAATATGTCATGGACTGGGCACTTCGACAACACTACCACCCTATATTTCCCTCTGAATATATCCGCCGCGTGGCAGATTTTTACCATGCCGTCATGGCTTACGATGGCCATGACTGGCTGTTTTATGGCAACGGCGCCATCGACACCCTGCGTATTCCGCAATCATGGGGATACCCGACAAACGGCAGCGCCATCGCGGGCTATCACGACGACAATGCCGACCGTTACCTGAGCCTGATTCATGCGCCAATCGTCAATATCGACCTTCAGCCAACTCCGGCTGCCGGTATCCGCCTGATTGACGCCAACGGAACACTAAACTCGTGGCAAAAACAAGGGAACACCATCAACCTGACGTTCGACAGCTTCGCCGCTCTTGATTTCACCCTGCAACACCCCTCATCCTGCCAATTAAGCGACCGTCAAGGGCATACCATCGCTCCTGACCGGCAATTCCAGCAACAATATCATTACCAGACCCATACCAGTGGACACGTCAGACTCCAACTCACGTGCCAATAAACCGGCCATTTTTTCCAGACCCCGGCTTATCAACGGATTGAACCTACTGGCGCTGGTGCTGGCCGTGAGTCTGGTTCTGGTATTGCTCTACCCTCGTCAACGCCTGTTAGACCAGATACGCGCCAACAAAAGTGTTGACGATCTATCCGTGCAATACATGCGCAATTTGCTGGCAACGCAGCCCGACAACTGGCCATTGCGCTTGATACTGGCACAAGACAATCTCACGCTCGGCAAATACCAGCAGGCACTCACCACACTACAACCGTTGCTGCAAAACCCATCCCTGCAACATTCCGCGCTGTGGGAAGACGCTCTGCTGCTGAAACTGAACATATTAACAAACATGCTCTGGGCAACCCCGCCCAATAGCCCGCAACGCGCCGTGCAACGCGAAC
The DNA here is from genome assembly GCA_021790515.1 of Pseudomonadota bacterium. Classification (GTDB taxonomy): domain Bacteria; phylum Pseudomonadota; class Gammaproteobacteria; order Burkholderiales; family Sulfuriferulaceae; genus Sulfuriferula. The sequence continues at coordinate 13,993 of JAJYHV010000078.1, read as the reverse complement.
GATTGAAGCAGTTTCTTCGACGCATCGCGCCGCTCATTACCGGCAACAAAGCTTTGTCACAACTCATCACACTGGCAGAAAACAATGACGACAACGCGTTGGCAGACCAAATGCTGATACGCCTCATTCATACCGAACACAATCCCGAGATACTCGCGCATACAGCCGAAGATGCCCTGCACAAAGGCTTTCCCTACACTGCTGCACGCCTGTTTCAGGCCGCGCTGTCTGTCAGCCGGAACCCGATGGCAAAAGCACGATATTTCAACCAGATGCTGTCCGCTTTGGAAAGCGCAGGACTAAACCCCATTGCACTGACCTGGCTCAAGCAATTGCCCGTCGCACAACGCCAACAACCAGATATCCTTGTCTGGCGCATCAAGCTGGCGCTGGCCGACAATCAGCCGGCGCTCGCCGACAGATTTGCCGTCCAACTGCTCGCGCAACTGAAAACCAATACCAATACCCTCAACTTCGTCCCGACCAGACCACCAGCAAACTCCCTTGACCTGATCTGGACCGCGAGCCTCGGCAATCGGGACATACCAAACGCACTGGAGACGGCGCAATATGCCCTGACGCAACATCCTGACAATCCGGTCTGGCACCAACGGCTGGCACAGGTTGCCGAATGGTCCCGTCAGCCGCAACTCGCCCTGTCGGAATGGCGCTGGCTAGCGCTGCACCAAAATACGGCACCGGCGTGGCAAGCATGGATGCGTCTGGCAGGCGGATTGTTCGACTATGCAGCACAAATCCTCGGACTCGAACATCAATGGAAACAACACCAATCCGGCCGGCACACCCCTTCAAACAACCAGAATGACAACACGGACGCAGACGTACGTAAAATCGTTGCGCTGTATGAATACATCGGGCAACCCGAAAACGCCGTGGCATGGCTGAATAACCATGTCGATGAAAACCGCCATCCCGACCTGTTATTACTGCATGCGCAACTGCTGGAGCGCATGGGCAAGGACACCGATGCCATCCAATATTACCAGCGCTATCTGGCACAACACACCGTCAATCCGACACTGGCCGTTGGTATCGCCGGGCTCATGGAACGTGCCGGGCAAAACCAGAACGCCTTGGCAGTGCTAAACGGCAGCCGGCCGCAAGCCAAGCCGCAGGATACCGTCTACTGGCGAAATCTGGGATACCTGGCCTGGCACATGAACAATATAAAATTGGCTGTCACGGCATGGCAGGCCTTGTGCAACTCACCCAGCGCCAACAATGATGACCGATACCATCTGGTTCTTGGTCTGCAACGCATAAACCCACAGGCAGCGGCAGATACTGCCAGCCGGCTCTGGCAACAGACCGGTGACATCAACCTGTTCCTGATGGCAGCCGGCATTGACGCGACACTCAATCGCTGGCACGCCATGCAGCGACTCTACCAGCAACTGACTCCCGCGCAACGGGACAGCTATCAGCAACACACCAATTTTATCGAACTGCGTGCCGTTATGTACCAGCACAACAACAAACCCGAACTGGCGGTTCAGGATGATATCCGGCTGATTCAGAACGAACCGGGTGCCACGCCTCCGATCGTAAATTTTCTCTGGCTGTTGATCGACACACGTCATTTCAATGGACTGGAACGCTATCTGCGCGCCTGGCGCCCTCTGCTGCCCGATCACCGCGACCTGTGGGAAGTTTTCGCTGCCGCCTATCTGACGCTGGATCAACCCGAACAAGCATTGGCGCTCTATCGCGGCTTGTTACCCGATCACCGGCAAGACACCCTCTGGCTACTCAACTATGCTTCAGTGCTGGAAGCAAGCAACCAACCAGCCGACGCCTGGCGTATCCGGCGCTGGGTATGGCAGCAACAATTGGCCAGCAAAACCCGCCTTGACTGGCTCAATAGTCCGCTTGGCGAAAAAGACATGGAATCTCTCAAATTGCTGTTGCTGAACGATCCCTTGCCGGGGCAAGGGATCTTGTGGCAACTGTTACGTCATCCGACACCAGCGCTCCGGCACAACAGCCAATTCGTCGAACTGGCGACTGTCTGGCTGAATGAACGTGCGCAACAAAACGAAACCAGAATCTGGCTGATTCGGCAATATGCCCACTGGCTCGACACCCCGCTGGGCACCAGAATTGCCGACGCCCTGACCCGCCATGATGCCGAAGCTGCCAACCGGATTCTGCAACAACACGACGTCCCGCCCCTCGACCGCATGAACCTCGCCGCTATAGCGAACAACCCTGGTGAAGCAGCGACACTCGCTTTTTCGCTAATGCAGGAATCTCCTCGTGACGCCTCCTTGTATGCACAGGCAGCCCCCCTGTTACTGCCTGATGACCATACCATCACGGCAAGTACCGTATGGCGCTCGCTGGATTTTTATCGTGAAACGGAAACATCAGCAGCAGCAGGCGGGTTTCGTGTCGGCGAGCTCAAACTGGATGTTCACCTCGACCAATACAACCGTTACGCCGCAAGCCAGACCTGGATTACCCGTGCGCCCAACGAAACCGATGCCAGCGTCATCCTGCGCGACAATCACCCCAACGCGTCAAATCAGCTGACACTGCAACTCGACCAATCCCTCAACACACAACTGGCTGCCATTTTTGTCCACCAACAACAAATCAGCCCCCACCTGCAACTCACCGGCACGCTCGCCCTCAACCAGCGCGCCGACGAAGACCCATTCATGCTGCTCATTGGCAGACGCAATCGCATCGAACTGGAAAGCGATTTCCAGATCGATCGCTGGAATCAATGGACCGTGGATGCTGCGCTCAACCGTTACCACAGTATCGACAACCAGGACATGGGAAGTGGGCAAACCATCAGCTCGGCACTAAACCACACCTTCAGCAACACCCATCCAGCGCTGCAAGGACGCCTGGTCGCCACCTGGATGAATTTTTCTTCTGCCAATACCATCTTGACCGGCAAAACCGCCTCGCTGATTCCTGCCGGACAAATCAACAACGCTGCTTATTTCATGCCGTACAACGTGCATGAAATTGCTGCCTATTTACGTGTTGGCGACCAGACCAATAGTGATCTGCCCGCGCGCGATTTTGAATATATGGGGGAATTCGGCCTGTATTATGACCCACTGATTGGCGCGGGATATCGCGCCAAAAGCGGCCTTGCCACCAAAATTTTTGGCGCCGACAGGTTACAGTTTTTTTTCGAATATGACGAAGCCAACCAAGGGCAAAAAGAAAATATGCTGGAAACCGGCATTTCTTACGTCTATCATTATTAATTCTGAAGGAGAACGGCATGAAATATATTTTCATCATCAGCATGATGCTGCTGACATTACTCACTGGCTGCGCCACCAATACCATCAATCGCAGCCCCGCCCTGACACTCAACAAACATGACAGCATCGCCCTGTTGCCCATGGAAAACCACACCCAGACCGCACAAGCCGGACTCCGCATGCAGACCATCGTACAAAACCTGTTGCTCATCAAAGGCAGCGCGGGACTAGAAACCTGGCAACCAGACTCCAACACGGACTCCCTGTTTGAGCCGGCAAATGCCAAAACCACCGCCCGTGCAATGACCTGGGCAAAACAGACTGGCGCACAATACGCCATGACGGGCAGTGTCACGGAATGGCGTTACAAAACCGGCGTCGATGGTGAGCCTGCGGTTGGAGCGACACTGCAACTCATCGATATGAAAACAGGAAATATTGTCTGGAACAGCGTCGGCGCCAAGGCGGGATGGGGACGGGATTCCGTCAGTGACGTCGCCCAGCAACTGCTGCAACACATGACCAGCAACCTGCGCCTGCAATGAGAATCTACCAGCATATCTTGCCGCATGGCGGCAAAGACATCTGGCAATGGCTGGAAACAGCTATCATGTCTCTGGCAGCGCTGTGGTTTTCAACCATGCTGACACCTGCCGATCCGCTTGACACCCATACCTTTCCCTGGATATGGTTTGTTCCCCTGCTAATCGCCTTGCGCTATGGCATACTCATGGGCAGTCTGTCAGTGAGCTTCTTTCTGGCCAGCTGGTTCATCTGGTTTCACGCCACCCCAGCGCTATACAACACGTTCCCAAAACTGAACTTTCTGGGTGGTATGCTATCTGTCATGATCAGCGGTGAATTCAGTGGGTTGTGGATTGCCCGCATCCGTCGCGTCAACGAACTGAAACAATATGCAGAACAACGTCTTGAGATTCTGACCCGTCGCCTGTTTTTACTGACCCTGTCGCACGACCGACTGGAACAAGACATCATCGGACGCCCCAGCAGTCTGCGTGAAGGGCTGAAAACCCTGCGGCAACTGCACGCAACCGAAAACGGTTTACCCAACCCAAGCGAATTCATGGCGCTTGCCATGCGACAAGGCAATATCAGCAGTGCCGGACTATATATTGTCCATGACGGGCATCTCAACCGACAAGCAGCTGCCAGCATTGGTGTCGTTTCACCACTCAATCCTCATGACCCTATCGTCAAACTCTGTCTGGATAAAAAAGAACTCATCCACATCAATACCCAAGTGCATCTGTCCGAATTACCCAGCCACTATCTCGCCGCCGTACCGGCCGTCACTTCCAAACAACAGCTGGTTGCCGTGTTGCTGATTGAAAAAATGCCGTTTTTTGCCTTTCAGGCTGAAAACTTACAGGCATTATCAGTACTGACCAGTTACTACGCTGACATTATCGCGGCCAATGCATTGAAACTCTATCTCATCCCAACGATTCAGGACTGTCCGATTGAGTTCTTTCATGCCATGCATACGCTAAGAAAACTGCAACGTGATTTTCAGATCAAAACTTCCCTGGTGGGATACATTGTCGCGAATACACCCAGTGCCGAAGAACAACTCAGCTTTATTGGCAACAGTGTACGCGCACTGGATGAATCATGGGTACTTGTCCGGAAAGAATGGCGCATCTGCCTGATTTTACTGCCATTAACTGGCGGCAGTTCACTGACTGGCTATCTGGACAGAATAGACAACATGTTTTTTGAGCGATTCGGCAACCATCCCGGAAAGATGAATATCCAGATTCAATCCAGCAATCTGGAACAGGATGACATCGGCGAGCATCTCCAGACCTTCATTCAACGACTCACCACCCAACACATGGAGCTGGTCACGTGAACCGGCAAGCCATACTCATCACAACACACCCGCTGACGCTGCTGGGCTTGCATTTACTGTTATCCCTGTTGATTGCCCTCATCGCCACACGCCTGCTACCCCGGCGTTACCGACAGCCATATTGGCCGGTGTACGGATTCTTCCTTGTATTTACGCTGTTTATCCCCCTGTTGTCGCTTGCGGGCATCACAGCTATTATTCTTGTCACCAGACTGCTCCCGGAACGCCGCGATGCCCACCCCTTTATCGAAACACCCTCTCCCCAGTTTACCCAAAGTCATGCAGGTATCCGTCACTCGCTCGGTGAAGGTGCATTACGCACCCGGCTCAACAACACCAACCTGCCACTCGACATGCGCATGAACGCCCTGCTCTCGGTGCAAACCCTGTCCCGGCGCAACGCTGTCCCCATCCTGAAAGAATTGCTGGGTGATTCGGTAGACGACTTGCGTCTGCTGGCCTACGGCATGCTGGACAACCGCGAAAAAGACATCAATGCCGACATTCACGCTCTTACCGAGAAACTGGCGGACAGTCTCGATGACGCATTGCGTCACATTTATCAAAAACAATTGGCCGAACTGTATTGGGCATTTTCCTATGAACATCTCGCCGAAGGCGACGTACTGACCTACATGCTGGCACAGGCCGAAAACCACGCCCGCGCCGCACTTGCCTTGCGCAGTGACGGCGACATATGGGTATTGCTGGCGCAAATCCTGATTAAACAAGAGAAACTTGAGCAAGCCAGATATGCTTTCGAACAGGCACTCGTCCTCAACGTTCCGGCCACCCGCATTCATCCCTATCTGGCCGAACTGGCCTTTTTGCGTCAGGATTACGCCGCCGTCAAACAACACCTGCACGCTGTCCCTGCCAGCAATCAAATTCCTGGTCTTGCCAGAATCCAACACTTCTGGCTGACAGAAGATCATTCATGAACCCCGTCCGAACAGCCAAAGAAGCAGATATTGCCCTGTTATTGGAAGGCACTTTTCCATATATCAGTGGTGGAGTTTCCAGTTGGGTCAACCAGCTTATTCGCGCCTGGCCGGATCTTCGCTTTGCCGTCATTTTTCTGGGCAGCCGCCCCGAAGATTATGGACACATCAAATACGAACTTCCCGCCAATGTCGTGCATCTGGAAACCCACTATGTCCATGCGCCACCGGCTGCGCACGCAACGCAGCATCACCACACACCAGCCAATATCACGGCACAGATTACCCAGTTGCATCAGGCTTTTCGTACAAACGATAATTCGCTCAAGCAGCACTTTGCGCAACTGGCAGATATGTTGCAGCAAGAAACAATCAGTCGCGATTTCTTTTTGCACGACCGGCAATCCTGGGACTTCATTACCAATGCCTACCGACAAAATTCCACCGACCCCTCTTTCATTGATTATTTCTGGACCATTCGCGCCATGCACGAGCCGATATGGATATTGAACGATATCGCCAAACACATGATTCCCGTCCGTGCTTTCCACACGGTTTCCACTGGTTACGCCGGGTTTCTGGGCGCACTGCTCAAACTCAAAACCCAACGCCCCCTTTTATTGTCCGAACACGGAATTTATACCAAAGAACGTAAAATAGACCTGTTTCAAAGCAACTGGATTCACGACAACCGGAACATCTTTGAAAAAGACCCGACCGAAACCGGCTACTTCCGTGAACTGTGGATACGCTTTTTTACCAGTCTTGGACGCCTCTGCTACCAACAGTCCGATATCATCACTGCGTTGTATGACAACAACCGGCAGCGGCAAATCAGCGATGGAGCACCGGCCGAGCGCACACTTATCATACCAAACGGCATCGACATCGACCGCTTCACCCTCGTGCGCGCCAAGCGCCCACCGACACCTCCGCACGTGTTGTGCCTGATTGGTCGCGTTGTCGCCATCAAGGACATCAAAACCTTCATTCGCATGATGCGAACGATCGTCAACCATCTGCCCGACGCAGAAGGCTGGGTTGCCGGCCCCGAAGACGAAGATCCCGCTTATGCCGAAGAATGTCGCAATCTGACTGCCAGTCTTGGTTTGACGGAAAACGTCAAATTTCTTGGTTTTCAGAAAATGGACGACTTGCTGACAAAAATCGGCCTGCTGGTATTGTCTTCCATCAGCGAAGCGTTACCGCTGGTCATTCTGGAAGCTTTCGCTGCCGGCGTCCCCGCGTTGACCACTGACGTTGGCGCCTGCCGGCAATTGATTTATGGTCATGACGACGAGGACCAACAACTCGGTGTCGCAGGCGAAGTCACCCGCATCGCCGATCCGCAAGCCATGGCAGACGCTGCCCTGCGCCTGCTGCAACCCGGGCACTGGTTCCCTGCCGCCCATGCCGCCATCCAACGCGTAGAACGTTACTACACGCAAAAACAGATGTTTGATTCTTATCGCGCACTGTACGACAGGATACTCGCATAATGGCTGGCATCGGATTTGAAATTCGCAAAATCCTGCGACACGATAGCTACCTGTCCGTCTTCACTGCTTACGCATATGCTGGCATCATCAGCTCAGGCCCATGGATATTGTCCATCGTCGGCATCCTTATCATCGGTCTGTTGAGCCTTAGCAGCGTTTTTCCCCATCTGCTCATCACCCAGTTTCAAGTGACCGTCACCCATCTCATCGCCATGAGCCTCATCCTGACCGGTTTTCTGCAACTTGGATTTACTCGTTATATTGCCGACCGCCTGTACGAAAAGCAGGATAACCGCGTCCTGCCCAGTCTGCTGGGCGCCATCCTCATGACCACGCTCGTTTCCGGTATTCTGAGCACCTTGCTCGCCCTGTCGGGTTTCTCGCAACAAAGCCTGATGTACCGCATTCTGCTCGTCAGTAATTTTGTCGTGCTGTGCGACATCTGGATCGCCACCATTTTTCTGTCCGGCATGAAAAACTACAAAACCATCGTCGCCATGTTTGCCTTGGGTTACAGCACTGCGGTGCTGACTGCATTTTTGTTACGGCACTTTGGCCTGAATGGCTTGCTGGCCGGTGTATTGACCGGACACTTTGTGCTGCTGACCGGCATACTGGGTTTTGTTTTTTATTTTTATCCATCCAATCATTTTATCGAATTTGACTTCATCAAAAAAAGGCGCATGTATCCCGCACTAATCTGGACCGGATTTTTCTTTAATCTCGGGGTATGGATTGACAAATATGTGTTCTGGTACGCACCATCGACCAGTCAGTCGATCATCGGCGTTTTTCACGGCTCACTCATTTATGATCTGCCGATTTTTCTCGCCTATTTATCCATCATTCCCGGCATGGCAGCATTTCTGGTGCGCATGGAAACCGACTTTGTCGAATACTACCAAAAATTCTACAACGCCATCCGCAACGGCGGAACCTTGCAACAGATCGAAGAATTACGCGACGAAATGGTATCCACCGCCAAACAAGGCATCTTTGAAATCATCAAAATCCAGGCGATTGCCGTACTTATCACCTTTGTTGCCGCACCGGCATTCCTGCGCTGGGCAGGTATCTCGGAGTATTACACGTCCTTGTTATACATCGACGTTGTCGCCTCCGGATTACAGGTCGTTTTTCTCGGCATCCTGAACATCCTGTTTTATCTGGACGAACGAAAAATCAGCCTCTCGCTCACCGGCCTGTTTGTCCTGCTCAACCTGCTGTTGAGTCTGGTCAGTATCCGTCTCGGCGCAGACTGGTATGGCTACGGCTTCGCCGTTTCTCTGCTGATCGTCGTCGCCACAGGCCTATACTGGCTGGACAAAAAATTCTCCATCCTGGAATATGAAACCTTCATGCTCCAGGAAGAAAAATGACCGCCAGCCGCGCCGCATCCCAACAGTCGCATCAACAGTCAATCCCGACATACTGTTGGTGCGGTACCGCTATTTGAATTTATAAAACTTCTGATTCAAATATGCCGCCACATTGGCTTCGTCTTCCGGAAACCAGCCCGTGTTGGTATGCAAACTGCACGCCTGTACTCTGGCCAGCAATTGCGGATAGGATTTCACCTTACGATCCGGACGGGTAAATACACGCGTCGCATCCCCATTAAACTTCGCAGCATGGCAAGCCATGCACGATTTTTCCAGCAACACCTTGCCTGCCGCTGGATCGACTGGCGTCGCAGCAAATGCAGCCACACTCGCAAAACAAACCACCAAACCTGCCAAGCCTGACAAAATCCGTATTTTCATGTAATTACTCCTGAAAAATTTTTGCACAACATTCAAACACCAACTTCATGCGTCAACAAATGCGTTACCCGTTGCTGCGCATTCGGATGTGAATCAAAACACAACGAATACCACGGATCACTGTAGAGACTGGTAGCGTTATCGCGATACAGGCGCACCAGCGCCTCTATCAAAGGTCGCGCGCCCACTTTTTCTGCCGCGTAGTCGTCCGCCTGGAATTCCTGCCGGCGTGACAACATCCCGGTCAACACCTGAACCGGCAAAGAAAATACCGGCAGCGCCAACAACAGTAGAGCCAACGCCACCGGCGCGCTAGGCAAGCCCAGATTCAGCGCCATAAAAAAAACCGGATGCTGCATCACCTGCGCCACCCCCCATAACAAACCAAGACTGACAACGAAAATGCCCAACATCCTGCCCAACACATGCCGATGGTGAAAGTGTCCCAATTCGTGCGCCAGCACAGCTTCAATCTCCACTGGCTGCAAGCGCTCCAGTAAAGTATCAAACAACACAATACGCCGATGACGGCCCAGGCCGGTAAAAAAAGCATTCCCGTGCCGACTGCGTTTCGAGCCATCCATGACATACAAACCTTCAGCGGCAAACTGACACTGTTGCAATAGCTGGCCAATCCGGTCCTTGGTTTCGCCTTCCGGCAATGGTGTAAACCGGTTGAACAACGGCGCAATCCACACCGGGTACACCGCCATCAGCAACACATTGAACCCGACCCACAGTAACCACGCGTACAGCCACCAATGCTGTCCCATGCGGGCAATCGTCCACAATACGGCAAAAATCAACGGCACCCCCAGCACCAAACCCAGCATGGTCTGAAATAACATATCGCGCAGCACATCGCGCCAGCGCGCGGTATTGAAGCCAAAACGCGTTTCCACGCCGAATTTACGATACAGTTCCAAAGGCAATTCAGCGCCGCTGACCAGCAGCACCACGCTCACCAGTAACAACACGCCCGACCATAACCCAGCCCCCGACAAGGACGTGACGATCTGCGCCAGGCGAGAAAGCCCGCCCAAACCGGTCGCCAGCATCAACAACCCGATTTCCAGTACAAGCTGCAACAATGCCAGACGGTTTTTTGCCAGCGTATATTCGGCAGCATGCAACTGCTGCGTTGCCTCAACGCGGGCAGCAAAAGCCTCCGGCACATCCATACGTCGCCGCCAGACATAACGCATCTGCCGCGCAATCAACACAGCCCGCACGAGGCCGAACACCATCGCCCCACCGTAAAACAACCATTTCACTGTATCCATGGAAGAATTATGCCATACTTTTCGATCGTCAACCCGCCATCGCGACCGCGTGAAAATAAATTCAGTGTCGCGCTTCCCAAGCAAAAAAATTCTGTTTATGCCACAATTTGATTTTTGACACGACGGAAACGATTAAATGCCTCAAGATCAAAACAACCTGATCTGGATTGACATGGAAATGTCCGGATTACAACCGGATACAGACCGCATTCTGGAAATCGCACTCGTCGTCACCAACAATGCACTGGAAACCGTTGCCGAAGCGCCGGTACTGGTCATCCATCAACCTGACGTTGTGCTGGATGGCATGGACAACTGGAACAAAGGCACGCACGGCAAATCCGGCCTGATCGACAAAGTCAAGGCCAGCCAATTGCTTGAAGCCGATGCACAGGCGCAGATGCTGGACTTCTTGAAACAGCACATCCCGGTACGTACATCGCCGATGTGCGGCAACTCCATCTGTCAGGACAGACGTTTTCTTGCCCGCTACATGCCTGGACTGGAAGACTACTTCCACTACCGCAATCTTGATGTCAGCACACTCAAGGAACTCGCCAAACGCTGGAAGCCCGCCATCGCCAAAAACTTTACCAAAGACAGCAAACACGAAGCGCTATCCGATATTTATGACTCGATAGCCGAACTAAAACATTACCGCGAACACCTGTTGAACCTCTGAGCTGCATACAGGCGCTCATAACAAACCCTGCGCCATTACCAAGGAGAACCCACATGAATGTATTTCGTTGGTTGCCGATGAACTGTTCTGTGACCGCAGCTTTACCCGTTGCTGCAACGATTGCAGCGGCAGTTGCCGCAACCTTGTTGCCGCTTCCGTCATTTGCATTCGATCTCAATAATCTGGAAAACCAGCTCGACAACAGCCTGCAACAAGGCAGCAACACCAGCAACCCTCCCGGCAACAATCCGGGCACCCATCCCCCATCGCCCGCCCTGGCCCGCATGAGCAACAGCGAAGCAGGCAATGGGCTGAAAGCAGCGTTATCCAAAGGTGTGGACAGCGCGGTCAGCACTCTGGGACGCACGGACGGTTTTTATGGCAGCCCGAAATGGCGTATCCCTCTGCCACCTTCCCTGCAAAAGGCCAGCGACCTGATGCGCATGGCAGGTCTCGGCGGACAGGCGGACGCACTCGATCTGGCCATCAACCGCGCGGCCGAAGCCGCCGTTCCACAAGCCAAAACATTACTGATTCAGTCTGTCAAACACATGACGCTAGTCGACGCCAAGAACATCCTGACCGGTGGACCACACTCGGCTACCGATTATTTTCGCCAGCAAACCGAGGCGCCATTGACGCAAAAGTTTTTGCCCATCGCCCGCGAAGCCACTGCCAAAGTCAAACTGGCGAAAGTCTATGACCGTTACGCCGGCGAAGCAGCACAATTCGGTCTCATCAAACCAGATGAATCCAGCCTGGACAGCTACATCACACAACAGGCGCTCAGCCGCTTGTATCAAGCCATCGGTGACGAAGAAAGCGCTATTCGCGCCAATCCGCTCAGCGCGGGAAGCGCATTGATCAGCAAGGTGTTCGGCGCCCTGTAAACCCGATAATCCCACGACGATCCTGTCATAGCGGGCCAGGTCGATAAGCCGCGTCCGGAATTTCGGGTGTTCTGCCCGCCATGCGGTCTGCCAGTATCCGTGCCGATCCGCAAGCCATCGTCCACCCCAATGTGCCATGGCCGGTATTGAGCCACACATTGGCATGGCGGGATGTGCCAATCAAAGGCACGCCTCGCGGTGTCATCGGACGCAAACCCGCCCAAAAACTTGCCTGCGGCAAATCACAACTCCCCGGAAACAGGCTGTCCGTCACCATGGCCAGCGTCGCGCGCCGACGATCATCCAGTCGCAAATCAAAACCAACCAACTCTGCCATGCCGCCGATGCGAATCCGCTGATCGAACCGGGTAATTGCTACCTTATATGTCTCATCAAGGACGGTAGAGACTGGTGCTTTGCTTTCATTTATCATGGCAGCGGTCAACGAATAGCCTTTGACGGGATAAACCGGCAGGCGCACGCCCAATGGTAACAACAAATCGCGGCTATAACTGCCTGCCGCCACCACCACGTGTTCTGCCTCCAGCACCTCACGACCCGTCACTGTCACCATGACCCGATGTGGCTCAATCCGCACTGTTTCCACTGTCTGCCCAAACCGGAAACACACGCCAAGCTGACGCGCTTTTTCTGCCAATGCCAGTGTAAACTGCTGACAATCACCTGTTTCATCATCAGGCAAATGCAGACCTCCTATAATCGGGACGCCGGTTTTTATCCATGCCGGCTCGATTTCTGCACACGCATCACGATCGAGCAAGTGATGCGATATACCGCACTGCTCCAATACCTGAATATCTTTTTGCGCCGCCCGCCATTGCTGCTGAAAGCGAAAAACCTGCAACGTCCCCAACGTACGCGCTTCATAAACCATCTGTTCTTCGACGCGCAACTCACGTAAACAGTCACGACTGTACTCGGCCAGTTGCACCATACTCTGTTTATTGTCGGCATAGCGGGCAGCGGTACAATTACGTAACCAGGCCAACAGCCAGAGCCATTGCCAAAGACTGCCGTCAGGCCGCCATTTCAACGGGGAATGTTGTTGAACAAGCCAACGCAACGCCTTGATTGGCATGCCAGGTGCGGCCCATGGCGAGGCGTAGCCGGGAGAAATCTGTCCCGCATTGGCAAAACTGGTTTCCTGCGCAACAGCAGACTGCCGATCGATCACCGTCACCTCAAAACCAGCGCGCGCAAGGTAGTAAGCGCTCGTCACCCCGATGACTCCCGCTCCCAACACCAGTATGCGCATCACACCTCCGGTAAACTTTTATGATGCAGTCGATGCCAACGCAATTCCAATATCAACATCCCGACTCAGCCAGCCAATGGTCGCCGCGCGCCACGCTGCTGTCTGGGCATCATCCCAAATGATGCACCATAACGCTTCATCGGCAGTCAACAAACCATCTGCCGCCCGTTTTGCTTCTGCCATGGCACAACGTGAAACATCCACGCCATGGCGCTGGAACACGTTTAACGCTGCCAGAACACCCGCCGCACGTTCACTGTCCGACAACAACACGCTGTCACTACCCGACATACATATATTCATCTGTTCTGATTTCTGCATCGTCGACACCTGATTGAATGTTTTTTACCTCGGGAAGAACTGATTCATTCCGCCAGACCGCCGTCGCGGCCACGTGAGAATCAATCAGCGCTTCCCTTACAATGACACTGCCAAGTCCCGGATTTTTATTGCTACGTTGTCACAAATACGACTGACATCCGCACCAAAACACACATAAACCGAGCCATACCATTTCCAAAGCAAAAATCACACCACG
>JAJYHV010000074.1 GCA_021790515.1 Pseudomonadota bacterium | reverse complement strand
TTGACCGTTGAAGGTTTTGGATTTATCATGCAAGGTTAAACGAGCGAAATGGATTGGCGACGATAATGGAATTGACAGGTGCGGAAATCGTAGTGCGTTGCCTGGCGGAAGAAAAAGTCGAGTTGGTATTTGGCTACCCCGGTGGGGCGGTGCTCAATATCTACGACGAAATATTCAAACAGGATAAGTTTAAACACATATTGGTGCGGCATGAGCAGGCGGCTGCTCATGCGGCGGATGGCTATGCGCGTTCCACCGGTAAGGTCGGTGTGGCTTTGGTAACGTCTGGTCCGGGGTTGACCAACGCGGTGACAGGCATTGCTACTGCATACATGGATTCGATTCCCGTGGTGATTATCAGCGGGCAGGTTCCGACTGCCGCCATTGGTCTGGATGCGTTTCAGGAGGTCGATGCTGTCGGCATTACCCGTCCTTGCGTCAAGCACAACTTTTTGGTCAAGGATGTCAAGGATCTGGCAATCACCCTTAAAAAGGCGTTTCACATCGCTGCAACGGGGCGTCCCGGGCCGGTGCTGGTAGATATCCCGAAAGATGTGACGGTCAACAAGACAAAATTTTCTTATGCCGAACCGGTGGCGTTACGTTCTTATAATGCCGTCGTCAAGGGGCATGGCGGGCAGATTCGCAAAGCCGTGCAAATGTTGCTCGAAGCAGAACGACCAATGGTATATGCCGGTGGTGGTGTCGTATTGGGCAACGCGGCGCGGCAGTTGACCGAACTGGTGCGCCTGCTGAAATATCCTTGCACTAATACCTTGATGGGATTGGGCGCTTTTCCTGCCACCGATCCGCATTTTGTCGGCATGCTGGGCATGCACGGCACTTACGAAGCCAATATGGCCATGGAAAACTGTGATGTGTTGCTGGCAGTTGGCGCCCGTTTCGACGATCGGGTCATTGGTTCTACCGAACGGTTCTCCCGCGCATCGCGCCGCATTATTCATGTCGATATCGACCCTTCTTCGATTGCCAAGCGGGTGAAGGTTGATGTGCCAATCGTGGGCGATGTCATGTCTGTGCTGGAAGAAATGATCAAACACATCAAATCCGGACAGGAAACAAGTGCCAAAGCGGCACAACTTGCCTGGTGGGATCAGATTGATCTCTGGCGTAAACGCGATTGCCTGAAATATGACCATACGAGCCCAATCATCAAGCCGCAATTTGTGGTGGAAAAGTTGTGGCAGGTGACAGGTGGTGATGCTTATGTGACCACCGATGTCGGGCAACACCAGATGTGGGCGGCACAGTTCTACAAGTTTGACCAGCCCCGGCGCTGGGTTACATCCGGTGGACTTGGCACGATGGGATTCGGTTTGCCCGCCGCGCTGGGTGTGCAATTGGCACATCCGGATCAAACTGTGGCTTGTGTGACTGGTGAGTCGAGTATCCAGATGTGCATTCAGGAATTGTCGACTTGTCGTCAATATCATGCGCCCATCAAGATTATCAATCTGAACAATCGTTATATGGGCATGGTGCGGCAGTGGCAGGAATTTTTCTATGGCAACCGCTATGCTGAATCGTATATGGATTCATTACCCGATTTTGTCAAACTGGCGGAAGCCTATGGCCATGTTGGTATGAAAATCGAGCAACCGGCTGATGTGGAGCCGGCATTGCGTGAAGCTTTTGCCCTGAAAGACCGTCTGGTGTTCATGGATTTCATTACCGATCAGGCTGAAAATGTGTATCCGATGGTGCCGAATGGGGCGGCGATTTCCGAAATGATCATGGCGGAGGATCTGTGAGCATGCGACACATTATTTCTCTGCTGATGGAAAACGAAGCTGGTGCCTTGTCGCGCGTGGCCGGGCTGTT
Source organism: Pseudomonadota bacterium (assembly GCA_021790515.1). Lineage (GTDB taxonomy): Bacteria > Pseudomonadota > Gammaproteobacteria > Burkholderiales > Sulfuriferulaceae > Sulfuriferula. The sequence goes on along the minus strand of JAJYHV010000074.1, from coordinate 9,576 downwards.
TTCGGCCCGGGGCTACAACATTGAATCATTGACCGTAGCGCCGACCGAGGACGCCACCTTGTCGCGCATGACCATCGTCACGCGTGGCTCGGAAGAAGTGATTGAGCAGATTGTCAAACAGCTCAATAAACTGATCGATGTCGTCAAGATTCTGGATTTGTCCGATGGCAGCCATATTGAACGCGAGTTGATGCTGGTCAAGGTGCGTGCATTCGGCAAGGAGCGGGAGGAGATGAAACGCATGGCGGATATTTTCCGCGGCCGTATTATCGATGTCACCGAAAAAACCTATACCATCGAACTGACAGGGCCCGGTAGCAAACTGGATGCGTTCATCGAAGCGATTGATCCGGTAGCGATACTCGAAACGGTGCGAACCGGTGCGTCAGGTATCGGCCGCGGCGAACGCGTTCTCAAAATCTGATTCTGGTTTTAACCTGATTTTATTCTCACGATATTTTATTTTCACGACAGAAAGCGAACAATGAACGTTTATTACGACAAAGATGCTGATATTTCCCTGATTCAGGGTAAAACCGTTGCCATTATCGGCTATGGCTCGCAGGGACATGCCCACGCCAACAACCTGAAAGATTCCGGTGTCAAGGTGTTGGTGGGTTTGCGCCGTGGCGGCGCTTCATGGAGCAAGGCTGAAGCCGCAGGACTGGAAGTTCGTGACGTGGCACAGGCAGTTGCGGCTGCCGACTTCGTCATGTTGCTGGTGCCGGACGAACAACAAGCGGACGTGTATGCACAGGAAATTGCTCCCAACCTGAAACCGGGCGCTACGTTGGCATTTGCCCACGGCTTCAATATTCATTACGGACAGATTCTACCCCGTAAGGACGTAGACGTTGTCATGGTCGCCCCCAAAGGGCCGGGACATCTGGTACGTTCGACCTATAAACAAGGGGGTGGCGTGCCATCTCTGATTGCCGTGCATCAGGACCATTCTGGCCGTGCGCGCGATATGGCGTTGTCTTATGCCGCAGCAAATGGCGGGACGCGCGGTGGCGTCATCGAGACCAATTTCCGTGAAGAAACGGAAACGGATCTGTTCGGTGAACAGGCTGTGCTGTGTGGAGGCGCTGTCGAATTGGTCAAAGCGGGTTTTGAGACCTTGGTCGAGGCCGGTTATGCGCCGGAAATGGCGTATTTCGAATGTTTTCACGAGCTGAAACTGATCGTCGATCTGATGTACGAAGGTGGTATTGCCAATATGAATTATTCCATTTCCAATAATGCAGAATATGGCGAATATGTCACCGGACCCAAGGTAATCAACGATGCTTCCCGTGCTGCCATGAAAGAAGCACTGGCCAACATTCAGAATGGCGATTACGCCAAGAGTTTCATTCTGGAAAATCGTGCCGGTGCAGCAGGCATGCACGCCAAACGTCGGCAGAATGCGGAGCACCCGATTGAAATCGTGGGTGAAAAATTGCGTGCCATGATGCCGTGGATCAAGCAGAACAAGCTGGTCGACCAAACCAAAAATTGACGATCATTGGCAACCACTGGCAATAACTGCCGCGACGCGCCCGGACGGTGAATCCTATGACTGATTTCGATCAGAATGTTCGTCAACCCATATTTCGGCGCGGCAAGCAGCGTCGCGGGATTTATCTGTTGCCCAACCTGTTCACCTCGGCGGCATTGTTTGGTGGTTTCTTTGCCATCGTGCAGGCCATGAACGGTCGTTTCGAGCTGGCATCGGTGGCGATTTTTGTCGCCATCGTGCTTGATGGTCTGGATGGACGGGTGGCACGTCTGACGCACACGCAAAGCGAATTCGGCGCGGAATATGATTCGCTGTCGGATATGGTGTCGTTTGGCGTCGCCCCCGCCTTGATTGCCTATGTCTGGGCATTGCAGGGTTTGGGCAAGCTGGGCTGGATTGCGGCATTTGTGTATTGTGTGGGAGCGGCGTTGCGTCTGGCGCGTTTCAATACGCAGATGGAAATGACTGACAAGCGCTATTTCAAGGGCTTGCCAAGCCCGGCTGCGGCCGCACTGATTGCCGGTCTGGTGTGGGTGCTGACGGAATATGGCGTGAGTGGATCGCATGTGCGCTGGTTGATGTTTACAGCCACGGTGTTTGCCGGACTCACCATGGTGAGCAGCATACGTTATTATAGTGGTAAAGATATCAATTTGCGGCGCAGTGTGCCTTTTGTCGTGGTGTTTCTGATTGCCATGGGTTTTGTGCTGATTGCATACAGCCCGCCGGAAGTATTGTTCAGTGCGGTGACACTGTACGCTTTGTCGGGCTATGTGATGGCTGGCTGGACGCTTTTACGCAAATACAGGCGGGATGCTTTGCCAATTGCAGATGAAGGGAAGGATGGCTGAACATGACTGATGCCAATCATTTGAATACCAGGCATTTAAATGCCGGGCATTTGATTATTTTTGATACCACCTTGCGTGATGGTGAGCAAAGCCCAGGCGCATCAATGACGCGCGAAGAAAAAGTCCGTATCGCGCGACAACTGGAAAAAATGCGTGTTGATGTCATTGAGGCGGGATTCCCGGCTGCATCCGACGGTGATTTTGAAGCCGTGCGGGCGGTGGCCAATGCGATTCGTCATAGCAGCGTGTGCGCTCTGGCGCGGGCACTGGAACGAGATATCAACCGTGCCGGCGAGGCGTTGCAAAACGCGGCTGCGCCACGGATTCATACGTTTATTGCCACCAGTCCGATTCATATGGAAAAAAAGTTGCGCATGCAACCGGACCAGGTAATCGAGCAAGCAGTCAAGGCAGTCAACTGGGCGCGACAATATACCGACGATGTGGAATTTTCGCCAGAAGATGCCGGGCGTTCCGACCCGGATTTTTTGTGTCGTATTCTTGAAGCCGTCATCGATGCCGGTGCTCGCACGCTGAATATTCCCGATACGGTCGGTTATGCCTTGCCGGATCAGTTTGGCGCGTTGATACGCAGCTTGCGTGAGCGCATTCCGAATGCTGACAAGGCCGTTTTTTCCGTACATTGCCATAATGATTTGGGACTCGCCGTGGCCAATTCCATTGCCGCTGTGTTGAACGGTGCGCGGCAGGTCGAATGTACCATCAATGGACTGGGAGAGCGCGCAGGCAATGCCGCGCTGGAAGAAGTCGTGATGGCTGTGCGCACGCGTGCCGACGTGTTTGGCTGCTCGACTCGCATTGACACCACGCAGATTGTTTCGGCTTCACGTCTGGTGGCTGGCATCACCGGGTTTGCCGTGCAACCAAACAAGGCCATTGTGGGTATCAATGCGTTTGCCCATGAATCCGGTATTCATCAGGATGGTGTGCTGAAACACCGCGAAACTTACGAAATCATGCGTGCCGAAGATGTTGGCTGGACGGCTAACCGGATGGTGTTGGGTAAACATTCCGGACGAAACGCGTTTCGCACCCGTCTGTCGGAGCTGGGTATCGAACTGGGGTCAGAAGAAGCCGTCAATGCGGCCTTTGCTCGCTTTAAGACACTGGCAGATAAAAAGCACGAGATTTTTGATGAAGATCTGCATACGCTTATCAATGATGAATCGTTTGGCGGCGTGCCGGAAGCATATAAATTGACCTCGCTGAAAGTATGCTCGGAAACAGGCGAAATTCCGCGAGCCTGCGTAGTGTTGAATATTCAGGGTAAAGAGCACAGTGCCTGTGCAGAGGGTAGCGGGCCGGTGGATGCTACGTTCAAAGCCATCGAGACGCTGGCGCACAGCGATACCGAGTTGCTGCTGTATTCGGTCAACAGTATCACGACAGGCACCGATGCACAGGGCGAAGTGACCGTTCGGCTTGCCAAGGCTGGACGCATCGTGAATGGACAGGGGGCTGACACCGATATTGTCGTGGCATCGGCAGAAGCCTACCTTGACGCCCTGAACGCATTGTTCCAGAGTCTGGAACGTGCGCACCCGCAAATCTGAGCAGTGTATGTCTCTGAATAAACGCCCGGCGACGGGGGAACGTCGGCAACAAATATTACAGATGCTGGCGGAAATGTTGCAGATGCCCGCCATCGAAAAGATTACCACCGCTGCATTGGCAGCGCGACTGGATGTATCTGAAGCCGCACTGTATCGGCATTTTGCCAGCAAGGCGCAAATGTTCGAGGGCTTGATCGAGTTTATCGAGCAAACTCTGTTTACATTGCTGAACCGCATTGCCGACAGTCAGGAAAGTGGTGTGGCACAACTCGAAGCCATGTTGCTCGTTCTGCTCGGCTTTGCCGAAAAAAACCCCGGTATGGCGCGGGTTCTCACCGGCGAGGCGCTGGTGCATGAAAACGAACGTTTGCAGGTGCGCATCAATCAACTCGTCGATCGTATCGAAGCAACATTGCGTCAGGCATTGCGCATTGCGATGGCGCAGCAGGAAATCAACATTCCTCAGGTGAATGTCACAGCGAATCTTTTGCTGTGCTTTGTCGTCGGGCGTTGGCAACTGTATGTAAAAAGCGGTTTCCGTCGCCAGCCTGCTGCTGATTATGCCGGCATATGGGGTTTGTTGCGCGTGATGCTCGGTTCGTGTCGAGCTGCCAACAGCGCGCTGCCGTAGGCGGCTTCGTCGTGTGCCGCGCGTTGTACAGGCAGATTCAATAAACGTTGCCGGATGGCTTGCCATGCCGGATTGCGGCTGCCACCTCCCGTGGTCATGATTTGCGTGGGTGGGGTGGCGCCCAGCGATACCAATTGCGTATAACCTTGCTGTTCAATACGGGCGATGCCTTCCAGCATGCCGTGCAACCACAGGCTGTGATTGTCAGGTCTGGGGTCGATGCGCGGGGCAAGATGAGGGTCGTGGACAGGAAAGCGTTCACCGGGTTGCAGCAAGGGATAATAATCGAGCCCGCTCGATCTGTCTGGCTGGATGTCTGCGCTCAGTCGTTCCAATGTGGCGACGTCAAAATAGTGGCGCAAGACGGCGCCCCCGCTGTTGGAGGCACCGCCGGTCAACCATAATTTCCCTGATCGATCCAATCGATGGCTATAAACACCGTGTTCAAATGACCAGACTGGCGTGGTGGATAACAGTTTGATGACCAGTGTGCTGCCCAGCGAGGTGACCGCACTGCCGGGTGTGAGTGGGCCGGCAGCCAGAAAAGCGGCGATGCTGTCCGTCGTGCCGGCGCAAACCTGACAATCAACCGGCAGGCCGGTCTGTTGACTGATGGCAGGGCTGACATGGCCGATAATGGTGCCTGGCGCTACCACTGGTGGCAGCAATCTGATATCAGCGCTGGCGTGTGGACGCCAGCTTAATGTTTGAGGGTCAAAACCGCTTTTGAGCGCGTTGTGCCAGTCACTGGCTGCGCAATGGCCGAGCAGTTGCCGGTTGAGATAATCAATTTGATGCATGAGCCGATATGCGCGCTGTTGGGTATCGTGCTGGCGCAGCCATGTCAGCTTTGCCGCAGGGTCATGGGCGAGGGGATGGTTGTAGGGCAACACCGGGCTTACTGGCGCCCCGTATTCGTCAACCAATAATACCGTTCCCGATGTGGCGTCGATGGCAAGGACATCAAGTTTGTTGCGCAAATTGATCGGGATTTGTGTCGTCAGTTCGAGCAGGGCTTGTCGCCAGTTTGCCGGCCGCATGGGTGCAGCCTGGTCACCAGTTGGCCAGAAAATGGCGCGTTGCCACAATACTGCCTGTTGTTCGTCGATAACGCAGGCGCGCGCGCCGGACGTGCCAAAATCGAGACCAAGGTAATACATGGATTTTTACGGTACAATAAAAGTGTCAAGTTTACCCTGAATATCTCCGATTGCGTCTGATAGCGATAAAACTGGCTGGTTTCAAATCCTTTGTCGAACCGGTTACTTTGCCGGTGACCGGACAGATGGTTGGTGTGGTGGGACCCAACGGCTGTGGAAAATCCAACGTCATCGATGCCGTGCGCTGGGCATTGGGTGAGTCGCAGGCACGTCAGTTGCGCGGTGCCAACATGGCGGACGTGATTTTTAACGGCTCGGCGCAACGCAAGGCCATTTCTCGCGCTTCAGTCGAACTGGTGTTTGACAATAGCACGGGCAGGGCATTTGGCAACTGGTCACAGTATGCCGAGATTTCCGTCAAACGGGTGGTGACCCGTCAGGGTGATTCCACGTATTATATCAATCAGCAGGCAGTACGTCGCCGGGACGTGGTAGATGTGTTCCTGGGTACCGGATTGGGAGGTAAATCCTCTTACGCCATCATTGAACAGGGCATGATTACACGTATCATCGAGGCGCGCCCGGAAGAATTACGCGCTTTTCTGGAAGAAGCAGCCGGCATTTCGCGTTATAAAGATCGGCGTCGGGAAACAGAAGCGCGTCTGGAGGCAACACGACAAAACTTGTTGCGGGTAGAAGATATTCGCCAGACATTGCTCGCCCAAATGGAACATTTGCGCGAGCAGGCGGAAGCTGCCAAGCAATGGCAGCAATGGCAGGCCGAACTGACGCAGGCGCAGCAATTGTCATGGTTGCTCAAACAGCGCGAAGCAGAACAGGAACTCGAGCGATTGCTTGTGCTGAAACAAAATGTCGAGCAAACCCTGACGAGACAGCAGGATGCGCTGCAAGCGCTGGCACATGCCTTACCACAGCTGATGCAGGCGCAAGACGATGCCAATGCGGCGCTCAATGTCGCGCAGGCGGCGTTTTATGCGGCAGGCAGTGATGTCTCTGCGTTGGAACAGTCATTGCGTCATTCGCAGGAAATGCGCGCGCGCGTGTTGGCGCAGCTTGAGCAATTAACATTGCAGGAGCAGGCATGGCAGGAACGGCAGGCGACATTGAATCGTGATGTTGAAGTTCATGAAGCACAACGGGCAGCACTGCAACAAACGCTGACCGAACAACGTAAGCGTGTGCAGCAGCAACAAGCAGTATTGCCCGGTCTGGAGCAGGCGGTCCGGAACGCGCGAACAGATGTAACGGAGCGGCAACGGGAGGTCGCGGCAGCGACCAAAGCCATTGAACTGGCAGAAGCGCAACTGCGCATGCTGGAAAAATCGCGCGTGCAGCACGAGGCGCAACAACGGCGTCTGCAAGAGGAAGAAACGCGTTGGCAGGGCGCAGAATCCGGGGTGAATCTGCCGCTGATACAGCAAAATCTGGCATTGCTAAAAGACAAGCTCACGCAACTGGAAACAGGCAGCCGTACGATACAGGAAGAGTTGGCAGCGCTCGTATCGGCGCGTGACAAGGTGTCTTTGCAGTGCGAGGCCAGTGCCCGCGACGTGCATCGTCTCGAAGGTGAACTGGCGGCATTGCGGCGACTCGAAACCGGTGATATCCGGCAAGAGGTAGCGCAATGGCTGACAAAGCGTGGTTTGGCGCAATCTCCGCGCTTGTTGCAGCAACTGGAAGTCGAGCCGGGCTGGGAAACGGCGCTGGAGCAGGCATTGGCCGTTTGGCTGCAGACATTGTTGCTGGAGCGACGTGACATTCCGGACGAGGTGCCGCAAGGTTTTGGCTGGTTGGATATGGCGGCCGGCATGGCTCCTGTCGTCAGAGAGCCACATGATTTGCCAATGTTGGCAGGATTGGTGCGTTGTGACGCATCATTACGGCCGTTGATAGAAGATTTGTTGCATCGCTGTTATGTGGCAGAAACATTATCCGAGGCACGTCAGTTACGCTATCGTTTACCTGTGGGTGGACGACTGTTTACCCGTCAGGGACATGTGTTGACGCAAGGCGGGGAACAGTTCCCCTCTTTGGCAGAAGGACAGGGTGCGCTGGCGCGCCAGAAAGCGCTGCAACAAATGGAAAGTGATCTGGCTGTGATGCGCGAAATCTGGCAGCAGGCACATCGGCAACAGATTGAGCATGATGCGCATCGCGCCAAACTGGAAACAACGCGACAAGATTTGTTGCTCGAATCACGGCAAGCGCAGCAGCAATCGCATCAGCAACAACTTGCCCTGCAAAAGACACAGCAACAGGCCGAACATCGTGATTTGCGTTTGCAACAATTGCACAGCGAACGGATATTGGTACAGCAAGCACTGGACAATACGCTGGGCGAGCATCGGCTCATCAAGGAGCAGCGCGAAGCGCAACAAGCATCATTGACTGTTCATCAGCAAGCTTTGCAAGCAGCGCAAACGCGCTTGCGTGAACATGAAATGCGGCAGAACGAAGCACGCTCCGCGTTGGCGCAACAAGAAAAACTGGCGCAGGAAAACCATTATCAGCAACGACTGGAAGAAAATCGTCTGGCTGAAATTCAGCGTTCTTTGCAACAAATGGCGCAGCAGCGAACAGAACATCTCGAGCAGCGCAAGCGATTGGAGGCAGAGCAACAACAGGAAAGCAACACGGATTTGTCAATTCGTTTGCAACAGGCGCTGGTGCAACGGCAGACTGCCGAGCAATCGCTGGGTAGAGCAAGATTGCAAGCAGAAGCGGCAGCGCGCACATGGCGCGACAATGAAGAATCGCGCCTCGTTTGCCAGCAGGCTATGTTGCCGTTGCAGGCACAACTGGAACAGCTCGTTTTGCAGCAGCAGGCATGTAGAATGACCGCAGAGCAAAGCGGGCAGATGTTGGCGGAATTGGCAGCAGAGATTTCTTTACTGGAACCCTTGTTGCACAAGGCGCGTGAACCGGTATTGAATAGCCAGATAAAACGCTTGCGCAGCCAGATTGAGGCGCTGGGCGCCGTTAACCTGGCTGCGGTAGCGGAACTGGAAGCTGCCCGTGAGCGAGCTGAATACCTCGCCAGCCAGACGCGGGATCTGGAAACCGGCATGGCGACGCTCGAAGCCGTCATTCAACGTCTGGATGAAGAAACCAACACCTTGTTTCGACAGACATTTGATACAGTAAACGCTTCGATGGGCGAATTGTTTCAAACCTTGTTTGGCGGCGGGCAGGCAAAGCTTGCCTTGACCGATGGCAGTTGGCTGGAAGCCGGCGTGGAGGTCATGGCGCAACCCCCAGGCAAGAAAAACAGCTCCATTCAGTTGTTGTCGGGCGGAGAAAAAACCCTGACGGCATTATCGCTGGTGTTTGCCTTGTTCAAACTCAATCCGGCACCATTCTGCCTGCTTGATGAAGTGGACGCGCCACTCGATGACAGCAACACCGAACGTTATGTACGCTTGATTCGCGATATGTCACAGCAGACCCAGTTTTTGTTCATCACCCATAACCGCATGACCATGGAAGCCGCGCAGCAATTGCTGGGCGTGACCATGCAAGAGCCCGGCGTATCGCGTATCGTGGCCGTTGATTTGGTCGATGCGGCGCGGATGGTGCAGCAGGTCTGACATTGCAGTGATGTTCGACCGTGTGCCGTAAAGCATAAAGTGGCGGAAATGCCGCTTTATGCTTTATTTTCTGATCTGCCATGTCATGCTTTATTCGAAAAATGTGGTAAGCACATGACCGTTACACGGGCGTCGCGCCTTGCATTTCACTCCGCCAAGCCACCGTCGCGACCGTGTGGGAATTAATCAGCGCTTATATGGACGCCTCCCGTTTTGCAAGAGATATTGCGTGTTTGGAAAAACTTGAATCGGTTGCAGTCTTATATCCGGCTTTATTGCAGACGGTTTTTCTGTCTGCGAGCCCTGATGGA
>JAJYHV010000080.1:8560-11598 GCA_021790515.1 Pseudomonadota bacterium | reverse complement strand
AAGCGCTGATTAATTCCTCCACGAGGAGCAAAGCAGACCAAATTGCGATGATCGCGAGACGAACGACGAAGGTCGTAGCCGGGACTACGATGCCAAGCCACCGTCGCGACCGTGTGGGAATTAATCAGCGCTTCCTTTATAATGCCACACTTTCTCGTCGGTCCAACAGGGTTGTTCATGAATCCGCATCTTGATCAGTTGCAAGATTATCCTTTTCAACGTCTGCGGGCGTTATTTTCCGGCATTGTACCCAATCCTGATTTGCCAGCCATTGATTTATCGATTGGCGAGCCGCGTCACGCGACTCCGGCGCTGATTCGGGAAGCCATGATGGCACATCTCGACGGCTTGGCGCAGTATCCGGCCACCATTGGCCTGCCCGCGCTACGCGAAGCGATTGCAGACTGGCTTGCCCGGCGTTATCCCATACCCCGCCTTGATCCGACGAGTCAGATACTCCCGGTCAACGGCAGTCGTGAAGCGCTGTTTTCATTCGCGCAAGCCAGCATTGACAGCTCACGGCAACCCGTCGTCATGTTCCCCAATCCCTTTTACCAGATTTATGAAGGCGCTGCTTTACTGGCTGGCGCCCGCCCTTGGTATGTCCCTACGCTGGCCGAGCATGGCTTTCGCGCCCAATTTCATGCCATACCGGAAAACATCTGGCAGCAAACCCAGCTGGTATATATCTGTTCGCCGGGCAATCCGACCGGTCAGGTCATGACGCTGGATGAGTGGGAAAACCTGTTTAATCTATCTGACCGCTATGGCTTCACAATTGGCGCAGACGAATGTTATTCCGAAATCTATTTTGAACACGCAACACCGCCACTGGGCGCCTTGCAGGCCGCCCATCAACTGGGACGTCACGATTATCAACGATTGATCGTATTCAGCAGCCTGTCCAAACGCTCCAACGTACCGGGGCTGCGCTCCGGATTCGTCGCCGGCGACGCAGCCCGTATCCGCCAATTTTTGCTTTACCGCACCTACCATGGCTCAGCCATGTCGCCAGTGGTGCAGCACGCCAGCATCTGTGCCTGGCAAGATGAGTCCCACGTACGCGACAATCGGCGCCTGTACACAGAAAAGTTTGCTGCCACGCTGCCCATTCTTGGCTCCTTGTTACCCCATGGCGCACCCGATGCATCGTTTTATCTCTGGTTACATGTTGGCGGGGACGATACGGTTTTTGCCCGTCAACTCTACCAGCAACATCACGTCACCGTTCTGCCCGGCAGCTTTCTGGCGCGAGAAGCAGGTGAACAAAACCCGGGACACGGTTATGTGCGGATGGCATTGGTCGCCCCCGTGGCAGACTGCATCCGCGCTGCGCACGCCATTCTCTCTTTACAACAATCCATGCTTTAACAGGAATCTTTATGCAAAACGCACAAACCATCATTGAACAGGCATTTGAAAATCGCGCCGAGCTCACGCCAGCCAACGCCAGCACAGAAATCAAGGCGGCGGTTGAATATGTACTGGCTGCACTCGACAGCGGTGCGCTGCGTGTCGCCAACAAGGAAAATGGCGCCTGGATAACCCACCAATGGCTCAAAAAAGCCGTGTTGTTATCGTTTCGCCTGCAAGACAATCAACTGATGGCTGGCGGCGAAACACAGTATTTTGACAAAGTAGCTCCCAAGTTTGCCGCTTACAGCGAGCAGGATTTCCGCGACGGCGGTTTTCGTGTCGTACCACCAGCAGCCGTGCGGCGGGGCGCCTTCATCGGCAAAGGCGTCGTGCTGATGCCATCTTACGTCAATATCGGCGCATACGTTGACAGCGGCACCATGGTCGATACCTGGGCCACAGTCGGCTCCTGCGCCCAGATTGGCAAAAATGTCCACCTCTCCGGCGGCGTAGGTATCGGCGGCGTACTGGAACCCTTGCAGGCCAATCCCACCATCATTGGCGATAACTGTTTTGTCGGCGCACGTTCGGAAATCGTCGAAGGCGTGATTGTTGAGGACAATGCGGTCATCTCGATGGGTGTGTACATTGGCCAATCCACCAAAATCTACGACCGTGAAACCGGCACAGTCAGCTACGGTCGCATTCCGGAAGGTTCTGTCGTGGTCAGCGGCAGCCTGCCCTCCAGCGACGGAAAATACAGCCTGTACTGCGCGGTCATCGTCAAGAGAGTCGATGAAAAAACCCGCAGCAAAGTAGGCATCAACGCCTTGCTGCGAGACATCTGATTCGCATAAGCGCTGATTAATTCTTCACATAAGTCGCATTGCAGAGCAAATCGGCTTATGGAAGAAAGTAAATCATTCATTCAATATACCACTTCCACCGGATCAAGACTGCGCCACAAATACCATGTCGCAACACTGCGCCATGGCCGCCAGATCTCCGCGTGCCGTTTCAACGCAGCAAGATTACCATCATTCAACGCTGGATAATGCAGTCGCATGGCACGCTGCAAGCCGATGTCATCCAACGGCAAAACATCGGGGCGCTGCAAATGAAACAACAGAAACATTTCTGCGCTCCAGCGTCCGATGCCTCGCACCCGCGTCAACTGACGAATCACTTCCTCATCATCGCTGGCACGCAACACTGATTCATCCAGCAGTCCTTCACTGAAGTGACGTGCCAAGTCATGCAAGTATTCTACCTTGCGCGCCGAATAACCACATTTACGCAACACGTCCACAGCAAGATCCGCCACGGCTTGTGCCGATATCTCTGTTTTATCAAGCAAACGTCGCCAGACAGAATCGGCCGCCTTGACGGAAATCTGTTGCCCGGTGATGGCGCGTGCCAGCGTCTCAAAAGCATTTCCACGACTTCTTGGCGTACAATCGGGATGATGGGCAATGATGTCGCCCAATATCGCATCGCGCTCAGCCAGAACACTGATGGCACGGTTCCAGTCAATCGATGCTTGCGTCGCACCGCCCACAACAGATTCAAGACTCAAGATATCGATATTCATGGTTTTATCTTATACTTGGAACATTCGGAGAAGCACTGATTCAATCCGCCACAAGCAGCAAAGCAAATTGAATCGGTAATCGCTTCCCTAA
>JAJYHV010000080.1:0-8206 GCA_021790515.1 Pseudomonadota bacterium | reverse complement strand
CAGAATATGCCGATTCTCGCAGAATTATCCCCACTATTGACAGCTTTTTTTGCGACGGTGCTGCTCGGTTTCGTGCTGGGTCTGGAAGTGCACCGTTACCGGCGCACCAATCACAACGATCTTGGTTTTGGCAGCACCCGTACCATCACCTTGCTGGCGCTATCCGGGTTTGTGCTGGCAGCAATCGACCCCGGATTACGCCTGTTCATGGCCGGGTACATCATTGTCGGCATCCTGAGCATCGTGTATTACTGGTCGCGCCTGCAACATGACGAGCAAACCCTGTTACCGGCACTCATCATGCTGCTGATTTATCCGGTCGGCGCGTTGGCGTTGCAGCACAATCAACCATTACTTATTCTTTACGTGGTCATCATCTTGTTGATGCTCGGCGAAAAACCGCTCATTCGTCATTTTTCGGATCAACTTCGTGACGGTGAAGCCATCACGTTGGCAAAATTTCTTATTATGGTCGGCCTGATTTTGCCCATGCTACCCAATCAGGTTATCACACCATCGCTTGCCGTTACCTGGAACCAGTTATGGTTGGCCGTGGTCGCCGTTTCCAGCATTTCTTACGCTGGCTACCTGGTACAAACCTATTTTCTACCACAAGGCGGGGTAATTCTGGCCGGCCTTCTGGGAGGGGTCTATTCCAGCACGGCGGCTACCGTCGTGCTGGCCAGAGAAGCGCAACAAAATCCACAGGCGGATGTTCGTCCTTATGCCAGCGCGGTCATTCTGGCCAGCGTCATGATGTATGCGCGCCTTTTGGTATTAATTGCCACACTCGGTCACACCGGCATCGCCTGGCGGCTGTTGCCTTCTTTTTTACTGGCCGTGCTCGCCGCACTGGGTTTTGCCTGGTATTTGCACCCACGAAAAAACATTGCTGCACCAACTTCTGATCAACCCAGCACTCCGTTGCGCCATCCGCTGGAATTTTCTACGGCATTGATTTTTTCGGGTTTGTTTGTCTTTTTTGCTGTTCTGACCCAAATCGTCATTACCCGTTTCGGCAGTACTGGCCTGCACTGGCTGGCGTTCATGGTCGGTTTCAGCGACATTGACCCCTTCATTCTGTCGTTACTGGACGGACACTACAAGGTCAATGCTGACAACATTGTCAATGCCATCCTCATCGCCACAGCAAGCAACAACCTGCTCAAAGCCATTTACGCCGTCATCATCACCCGTCGCAGCCACATGCCGCAAGCAAGCGCGGCACTATGTCTGGTCAGTGCGCTGTCGCTGGGCTACGCATGGATTATCTGAAGTCCTTTTATGTCTGGTCAGCATCGTGTCGCTGTGCTACGCTCAGCCGATATCCATAATATCCGGGGAATATCGATATGGAATTCAAGGATTATTACGCCACATTAGGGGTCAGCAAAACCGCCAGCCAGGATGAAATCAAGACCGCCTACCGCAAGCTGGCACGCAAGTATCATCCTGACGTCAGCAAAGAGCAGGATGCCGAGCAAAAAATGCAGGCTGTCAACGAAGCCAACGCCGTATTGTCAGACCCGGAAAAGCGGGCAGCCTACGACCAGCTCGGACAACAAGGTTACCGTGCCGGGCAGGATTTTCAGCCCCCGCCTGACTGGGGTAGCGGATTTGAATTCTCCGGTCGTGGTTTCGACCATGGCGATATGCATGATGCCAGCGACTTTTTCTCGCAGCTGTTTGGCCGGGCGTCACGTACTCACCACAGTTCGCACCGCGCACGCGGCGAAGATCGTCATGCGCGCGTGATGATTGATCTTGCCGCCAGCTATCAAGGTGCCAGTCAAACCCTCAATCTGCGTGTACCACAAACCGATGCCAACGGTGATATCAGTCTGCACGACGAAACCCTGCAAGTACAGATCCCCAAGGGGATTCGCGCAGGCCAGCATCTACGTATCACAGGACGAGGACACCCCGGCTTCAATGGCGGTGAAGCAGGCGATTTATACCTTGAAGTACAGTTCAAACCCTCGCCACAATCCCGGATTGATGGCGTCGATGTCTACCTGACACTGCCGTTAACCCCATGGGAAGCAGCACTGGGTGCCAGCCTGTCTGTACCGACACCCGCCGGCACCATGCAGGTCAAAATTCCTGCCCATTCACAAACCGGCAAAAAACTGCGCCTGAAAGGGCGAGGCATTCCCGCCACACCGCCAGGAGACCTGTATCTGGAGCTGTCCATCGTTTTGCCTCCAGCCGACACTCCACGCGCCCGTGAACTATACGAAGCCATGGCCAAAGATCTGCCTTTTAACCCACGCCAACAAATGGGAGTCTGAACATGAACACGACAACGCATTGTTTCCTTGTTGAACATCTTGACCCTGCCACTCTCGCGTTGACCTGTCAAGTCAATGAAACATGGATTATCGAACGCCGGAATGCCGGCTTGCTAGGCGATGGCAGCGCTAACACCTCACCCTTGTCAGCATCGCAGCTATTGAAACGGGTGCAACGCATGCGCGATATTGAGCGCGATTTTGAGGCCAATCCGGAACTGGCAGCGCTGGTAGCTGATTTGCTGGAACGTATCGAACAACTGGAAACCAAAAGCGCCCTATACCGCAACGCAACGCTCGACACCACTGTTGAGGACATGATTGTCAGCATTTCGTCACAATAGGTCGGTAAACTGATTGTCATGATGTTGTCCGGCACGGGAAATTCATAAGACGACCCATGGCTCCGACTCCTACTATCCCAAAGAGGCAATCCATGACCGATAACCCACTATCCGCCGAAGAACTGGATCTCATCAACCGCTACTGGCGTGCTGCCAATTACCTGTCCATTGGACAAATCTACCTGCTGGACAATCCTTTGCTCAAACAACCTTTGACATTGGAACATATCAAACCTCGCCTGCTGGGACACTGGGGCACCACCCCCGGACTAAACTTCCTGTATGCGCATATGAATCGGGTAATCAAACGTGATGACCTGAACATGATCTTCATCGCCGGTCCCGGACATGGCGGGCCGGCCGTTGTCGCCAACACATGGCTGGAAAGCAGTTACTCCGAATACTATCCGCACATTCCACGCAACGAAGTCGGCATGCGTCAACTATTTCGCCAGTTTTCCTTTCCCGGCGGCATCCCCAGCCACGTCGCTCCCGAAACGCCAGGATCGATTCACGAAGGTGGCGAGCTCGGTTATGCGCTGACCCATGCTTTCGGCGCCGTGTTCGACAACCCGGATCTCATTGCCTGCTGCGTCATCGGTGATGGCGAAGCTGAAACCGGACCACTGGCCACCAGCTGGCACGGCAACAAATTCCTCAATCCGAAATCCGATGGCGCCGTACTACCCATCCTGCACCTCAACGGTTACAAGATTGCCAACCCGACCGTTCTGGCCCGCATCAGCCACGACGAACTCACCCGCATGCTGGAAGGATTCGGCTATACACCATGGTTTGTCGAAGGCGACGACCCTACGACCATGCACCAGAAAATGGCCGCCACACTGGATGCAGTCATGAAAGATATCCGTCATATCCAGTCGGAGGCCCGCAATAGCGACCAAGTGCCGGAACGGCCGCGCTGGCCAATGATTGTATTGCGCTCACCCAAAGGCTGGACTTGCCCGAAAATCATTGATGGACTCATCACCGAGGGTAGCTGGCGTGCCCATCAGGTACCCATGGGTGAAATGGCCAATCATCCCGAACACATCACCATTCTGGAAAACTGGATGAAAAGCTACCAGCCAGAACAACTGTTCGACGCGGGTGGACAATTACTGCCCGAACTGGCCGCTCTGGCGCCGTCCGGTACGCGACGCATGGGGGCCAATCCGCACGCCAACGGCGGCACATTGCTGCGCGATCTGGTCCTGCCGGATTTCCGGCCCTATGGCGTTCCTGTCCCGAAACCGGGAAAGTCCACCGCCGAATCCACTCGCGTCTTAGGCGTATTCTTGCGTGACATCATGCGATTCAACCATGATAATTTCCGCGTCTTCGGCCCGGATGAAACCGCATCCAACCGTCTGAACGCCCTGTTTGAAGTTACCGACCGCACCTGGATGGCGGAAAAACTGGACACAGACGACCATCTGGCACCAAACGGCCGTGTCATGGAAATCCTGTCTGAACACACATGTCAGGGTTGGCTGGAAGGCTATCTGCTCACTGGTCGACACGGCTTTTTCTCCTGTTATGAAGCATTCATCCATATCATTGATTCCATGTTCAACCAGCACGCCAAATGGTTGAAGGTAACCAGCACCCAGATTCCGTGGCGACGCCCGATTGCTTCATTAAACTACCTGCTCACTTCACACGTCTGGCGACAGGATCACAACGGTTTTTCCCATCAAGATCCCGGTTTCATCGACCATGTCGTCAACAAAAAAGCCGACATCATTCGTGTTTACCTGCCGCCCGATGCCAACACCTTGCTCTCGGTCGCCGATCACTGCCTGCAAAGCCGCAATCAGGTCAATGTCATCGTGGCAGGTAAACAACCAGAACTGCAATGGCTTGACATGGATGCTGCCGTTGCACATTGCAACGCCGGCATCGGTATCTGGGAATGGGCCAGCAATGACCAGCATGGCGCGCCGGATGTGGTGATGGCGTGCTGCGGTGACGTTCCTACGCTGGAAACGCTCGCTGCTGTGGACATCCTGCGCCAGCTGGCGCCGGAATTGCGCATCCGTGTCATCAATGTCGTCGACCTGATGACCCTGCAACCGGAGGAAGAACACCCACACGGGCTATCCACACGTGATTTCGATACCCTGTTCACACAAGACCGCCCTATCATTTTTGCCTATCATGGTTACCCTTGGCTGATTCACCGCCTCACCTACCGACGTACCAATCACCACAACCTGCACGTACGAGGTTACAAAGAAGAAGGCACGACCACAACGCCATTCGACATGGTCGTGCTCAACGAACTCGACCGCTTCCATCTGGTCATCGATGTCGTCGACAGGGTTCCCTCGTTACAGGATCGTGCGGAGCACATCAAACAGGCCATGCGTTACCGCCTGCTGGAACACAAACGCTATATTGAACGCGTGGGCGATGACATGCCGGAAATCCGCAACTGGGAGTGGCCATATTGACCCCAGCGCAAACCAATCCAGAACAGGGACTACTCGTACTGAACAGCGGCTCGTCCTCTTTGAAAGCAAGCCTGTTCCTACCCAACGGCGAACGTATCAATTACCATTACGAACACATTGGGCATGGTTTTCCGCACGATCACCATGAAGCATTCGCGGCACTTCTCAACGACATGAACCATCATGTTCCGGTAGCAGTTGGACACCGGTTGGTGCATGGTGGAAGCGTGACACAGGCCGCCGTGGCACTCGATGATGCGGAACGGGCTCGCCTGCAAAGTCTGATTCCTCTCGCTCCTTTGCACCTGCCCGGCAACCTGCTCGGTGTTGATCTGTGCCGCGAGCATTTCAATGTCCCGCAAGCAGCCTGTTTTGACACGGCTTTTCATGCCACCCTGCCGGAAATAGCGTGGCGACTGCCGGTTCCACAACACTTCGGTCTGCGTCGCTATGGTTTTCATGGCATCAACTATCAACATGTCGCGCGCCGATTGCCTGCCTTGCTGGGTGACGCCGCGCAAGGGAAAATTGTCGTTGCCCACTTGGGTAATGGCGCAAGCCTCTGTCTGCTGGATAATCTGCGCTCCATCGACACCAGCATGGGTTACACCCCGGCAGGCGGTATTCCAATGGGAACACGCAGCGGCGATCTCGACCCGGGCGTCATGCTCGCCTTGGCCGAACAACTGACACCCGAACAGCTCAGCCATACCGTGTACCACGAAATGGGTCTGCTCGCTCTATCTGGTGGCGAGAACAACGAAATGGCAGCCCTGTTAAACAGCCCGACACCGGCGGCACACTTTGCCGTCGATTATTTCTGTTATCAAGTGCGTGGCGCCATCGGCGCACTCGCCGCCAAGGCAGGCGGCATCGACGCGCTGATATTCACTGGCGGTATCGGCGAGCACGCTGCCCTTATTCGCGCCGGCATCTGTCACGGATTGGACATCCTCGGCCTGCAACTCGACACAGCCGCCAACACTCGCCACGACACTTTCATCCACCTGCCTTCCAGCAAGCCCACGCTGATCATCGCTGCCGACGAAGAACGCCTGATTGCCGACCTTACCCGCGAACTGTTCACTCTGGAACCGACACCATGACCGACATCTCCACTGACGTGCTGATTGTAGGCGGAGGCCCGGCCGGCATGATGACCGGCATAACCGCAGCCCAGTTCTGGCCACATAAGAAAGTATTGCTCGTCCGCCCGGAAGCCGATGCTGTAGTACCATGCGGAATCCCCTACATTTTTGGTACATTAGGTGGTACCGAGGAAGATATTGCCGGGCGCGCCCCATTGCTCGCCGCTGGCGGCGAACTGCGCATCGGCAACATTGTATCCATCGACCAGAAAAAATGCACGGCACGCCTGGCCGATGGTGACACCATCCATTGGGAACGACTGGTTTTAGCCACAGGCGCCGACAACTTCATCCCGCCAATTCCTGGTACAGAACTGGATGGCGTATTCAACATCGAGAAAGATTATGATTATCTGGATAATCTGTTTGGTAACCTGATACCCAACATTCAGCGTCTGGCCATCATCGGCGGTGGATTCATTGGTGTCGAATTTGCCGATGAAGTCCGCAAGCGCGGCATCGAAGTCCACCTCATCGAAATGCTGCCCCATCTAATGCAGGCAGCATTTGATCTGGATGCATGCGAAGCCGTGGAAGCCCAACTCAAATCGCACGGCGTACACCTGCATACCAGCGCCAGAGTGACCGCATTACTACCAGACGCCACCGGCATCCACATCGCCGCAGTGCAGATGGAAAACGAAACGCTGGCCGTTGACGGCGTACTGATTGCCATTGGCGTACGCCCCAATGTTGCCCTTGCCGCCAGCATGAGTCTGACCCTGAGCCGTTCCGGCGGCATCTGGGTGGACGCCTTCCAGCGCTCACGCGAAAACCCACACATTTTTGCTGTCGGTGACTGTGCACACAAACAGGATTTCTTCACCCGCAAAGCCAGCCACGCCATGATTGCCTCGCAAGCTGCCGCAGAAGGCCGCATTGCCGGAATGAATTTGTACAGCCTGCGTCAATTGCGTCACAATGCCGGATCAGTCAGTGTCTATGCCAGCAAAATCGACAGCCTTGCCTTTGGCGTAGCGGGACTGACACAACGCGTCGCCGAAATGGAAGGCTTCCCGATTCTGATTGGCGAATCACATCTGCCCGACCATCACCCCGCCTCCATGCCCAACACAACCACCCTGTACTGTCGCCTGATTTTTGCCGCCGACTCACTACAATTACTCGGGGGGCAGATTATGGGTGGCGATACCATCGGAGAGATTATCAACACCATTGGGCTGGCTATCCAGATGCACGCTACCGCACCTGACATCACCAGCATGCAATTCGGCAGCCAGCCAAGGCTTACTCCCTCGCTACACCCGATGGTGGCCGCTGCAGGAGATGCACTACGCCGACATTTCACCATGCAAAACGCCAATTGATCATTAAGTAGAAGTCCAGGCTTGATCTGACAATCAGTCCTTGCCAAAAAGTTGGGGGCACCTGTTTTGATAGAGGCGTGAATCTTTAAAACCGTTCTGCAGGAGTTTTATCAGGCGGCTTTCCGACGCAAAATCTACCAGCCGCCGGAAAAACTGCAAACGGAAAACTGGATGCCTGGGTGGATCATTACAACCGAGACCGAACGCATCAGGATAAAATAGGCTACAGACAGACCCCCATGCAAACCCTGATCGATGCGAAAGATATCTGGAAGGAAAAAGTTCAACACTTGAATTGATCTGACAACAGGCACCGTCAAAACAGGAACTGTCAGATCAAGTCTGAACTTCTACAGCTGATTCCAACCCAAGCGTTCAGTTCAGATGATCTGCCTGTCAACGTCCAGTTTAATGACAAACTTTCCCATTTCAGACAAAACGGACATTATCATTTTTTGGGGCTAACGCAAAAAAACAGGCACTTGACGTTTTTTGCCATTCACGGCATAATCTCGCTTCGTTGTCTGAGAGACAACTATTCCCTGATAGCTCAGTCGGTAGAGCGACGGACTGTTAATCCGCAGGTCCCTGGTTCGAGTCCAGGTCGGGGAGCCAATAAAATCAATAGCTTACGATTAT
>JAJYHV010000066.1 GCA_021790515.1 Pseudomonadota bacterium | reverse complement strand
TGGAAGCGCTGATCTTACTCTGCCATGACAGAAAGCAACTCCTCCGGCGTAACGACTGCCGTGCCAAGTTTCCCTACCACCACGCCCGCCGCACGATTTGACCAACGCACGGCGTCGAACAGGCTCATGCCCGAAGCGAGCATGGCGCCGAGCGTAGCGATGACCGTATCGCCAGCACCGCTGACATCATACACTTCTCGTGCAATGGCTGGCTGATGCTGTACGCCGTCCGGCGTAAACAGCGTCATCCCGGCTTCACTACGGGTAATCAACAACGCCTCCAGTGCCAGATCGCGACGCAGGTTTTCTGCTTTCTGGTGCAACTCCGCTTCTGTCTGCCAACTGCCGGCTACCGCACGAAACTCGGCCAGATTTGGCGTCAACACCGTAGCGTGTCGATAACGGGCATATTCTTCGCCTTTGGGATCGACCAGCACCGGCACATCAACTGCCCGCGCCATGGCAATCATCTCGGCCACATGTATCAATGCGCCCTTGCCATAATCCGACACAATCAACATATCGCAACCTGTCAACAATGTCCGGAACTGTAATAATTTGTCGCGTAATACGGTAGGATCTGGCGTGGTTTCAAAGTCGATACGCAACAACTGCTGCTGACGGCCAATGACGCGTAACTTGATAATCGTATCGAGTGTACTATCCTGATGCAAATGGGCTTCAATCCCTGCCGTCATCAACAAGTGACGAATGCTGTCGGCCGCTGCATCATCGCCCACCACTGACAACAAGGTCGTATTGACGCCCAGCGCGGCCAGATTGCGCGCCACATTGGCAGCACCACCCAAACGTTCTTCCTGACGATTGATTTTCACCACAGGCACTGGCGCTTCAGGCGAAATTCTGCTGACATCACCGAACCAGTAACGGTCCAGCATGACATCCCCCACCACCAGTACCCGTGCACGGGACAGACTGGTCACATCCAAAGCAGGCATTACCTCTTGTGTCATGTGCGGCCAATACCGAAATACTCAAACCCCAATTCGCGCAATTGCACTGGATCATACAAATTGCGTCCGTCAAAAACAATTGGATACTTGAGTGCTGCTGCAATCTGGACAAAATCCGGCGAACGAAACACTTTCCATTCCGTGACGATTGCCAGCGCATCTGCCTCGACCAACGCCGCTTCCGGTGTATCGACCAATTGCAATTGCGGATGTTCGCCATAAATACGCCGCGTTTCATGCGCCGCCACCGGATCAAACGCGA
Organism: Pseudomonadota bacterium; assembly: GCA_021790515.1. Taxonomy (GTDB): domain Bacteria; phylum Pseudomonadota; class Gammaproteobacteria; order Burkholderiales; family Sulfuriferulaceae; genus Sulfuriferula. The sequence goes on along the minus strand of JAJYHV010000066.1, from coordinate 10,423 downwards.
CTACCTGCGCGCCACGTTGCCACAAACCTTCCATCAACACTCTACTTGGCGCTTCGCGCATGTCATCGGTATTCGGTTTGAATGCCAACCCCCACAAAGCAAACCGCCTGCCACGCAAATCAGCGCCAAAACGGGTAATGATTTTCGACAACAACAAATGCTTCTGCGCTTCGTTGGCCGCTTCCACCGCATCGATGACCCGCATCGGCACGCCATTTTCTGCCGCTGTTCGCCGTAATGCCTGCACATCCTTCGGAAAACACGAACCGCCATAGCCACAACCAGAATACAAAAAATGATAACCGATGCGAGTATCAGAACCGATACCCTGCCGCACCGCTTCAATGTCAGCACCCAATTTTTCCGCCAGATTCGCCAGCTCATTCATGAAAGAAATTCTGGTCGCCAGCATGGCATTGGCAGCGTATTTGGTCAGCTCGGCAGACCGCACATCCATCACGACCAGACGTTCATGATTACGCTGAAAGGGCGCGTACAGTTTGCGCATCAAATCCGTTGCTTTTTCATTGTCAGTGCCGATAACAATCCGGTCCGGACGCATGAAATCTTCAATCGCCGCCCCTTCTTTGAGAAACTCCGGATTGGATGCCACGCCAAAATCGAGCGCCAGACCGCGCTGCGTCAATTCCTCATGCACGGCGGTCCGCACTTTGTCAGCCGTACCGACCGGCACTGTCGATTTATCCACAATCAACCGGTACTCATTCATGTGATGGCCGATACTGCGTGCTGCCGCCAGCACGTATTGCAAATCGGCAGAGCCATCCTCATCTGGCGGTGTTCCGACTGCAATAAATTGCACAACACCGTGCTGGGCAGCCTTTTCCACATCAGTGGTAAAATGCAGACGTCCGGCAGATACATTGCGGCGCACCATATCTTCCAGCCCCGGCTCAAAAATCGGAATACCGCCCTGCTGCAAGATGGCAATTTTTTCCGCATTCACGTCCAGACACAGAACATTATTGCCAACCTCCGCCAAACACGCGCCACTGACCAACCCGACATAACCCGTTCCGATGACCGTCACTTTCATTTTATTGTCTCCATACCCAGCAAAATCTTATAACTTTTTGATATAACATAACAATATATCACTGCAATCAAACAACAATCATTACCGTTGGCACAACCTACCTTGCACACATGCCCTGAATTTCCCGCTGCAATTGGCGCAGACTCGCCAAAGGATCAGCGGCACGCGTCACCGGTCGCCCCACCACCAGATAATGTGAGCCCGCAGCACACGCTGCGGCGGCCGTCATGGTTCGACACTGATCATCGGCTGCCGCCTGCGCCGAGCGAATACCAGGCGTCACAAGACAAAACGCATCCCCCATCTCGCGGCGCAGAACATCCGCTTCCCGCGCCGAGCACACCACACCATCCATACCATTTCGCTGCGCCAGATGCGCCAATCGCAACACAGCCTGTTCCGTCGTACCCGCAATACCTGTTTCCTGCAAATCACCTTCACCCATGCTGGTCAGTACCGTTACCGCAATCAGCAACGGGCGCTCGCCGTCGTCGCCAACGCCAGCGCGTGCGGCGCGCATCATCGCCCCGCCACCCAACGCATGCACATTCACCATCCACACGCCCAAATCGCGCGCCGCGCGACAGGCCAACTCGACTGTCGCAGGAATATCGTGAAATTTCAGATCCAGAAACACATCAAAACCACGCCGCACCAGTTGGCGAACCAACTCAGGCCCTTGGGCAGTAAACAGTTGTTTCCCTACCTTCAAACGGCAATCTGCCGGATCGAGCTTATCCACCAGTGACAAGGTTTCGTTGACCGTGGAAAAATCCAGCGCGACAATCAAACGTGACTCCGGCATCAATTTTCTTCCTTTTTATTTGGTAAAAAACTTTCCCATTGCCCACAGGCAGGGCAACGCCAAAAATGGTTGCGCGCACGAAAACCACAGTTCTCGCAAACATAAGCCGACTTGGCCTGAATATAACGTTGCACCGCCTGTTTACTCGATTGCAAATCCAATTGTTGCTCCGGTGCCGCCAACAATATCTGCGCTTCCAGCACATGATCGAGATTGCGCAGGCTCGGCATACGACGCAAAAAATCCTGCGCCAGTTGCACAGCCGCCTGTGCGCCATCGCTGCGCAGCACAGCCGAAAAAACAATATCACACAATTCCTGTGAAGGCTGCCGGGTAAGCGCCTGTTGCAAAAATTGCAAACCTTCCCGCTCCTTACCTATCTCACGATAAGCCAATATCAAACGTTCTGCCACCAGGCTCAGATACAGCACGTCCTGCAATTCAATCCTCCGCCAGACGGCAATCGCCTCCTCCTGCTCCCCACGCGCACTGGCGATATCACCAAGCAACATATTGGCTCGCACACAGATGCGATTGGCTGACAAGGCATCACGTAAATAGTCGCGCGCCACTTCAACCTGATCTTTTAACCAGGTATCCGTTGCCAACTCACACAAAAACTGTGCAATTTCAATTTGATACGATCTGCTATCGACTTTCGACAATGCGCGCGCCGCCATCAGCGCCTGCCCCCAATCGCGTTCCTGCACAAAGATCTCCAACAAAAACCGTTGCGCCTCTTCAGTTTTTTCCCCCTGTTGCAGTACGCTAAAAATCGCCTCTGCCCGGTCCAGCAAACCAGCCTTGAGATAGTCTTGCCCCAGTTCAAAACGTGCTTTGAGTTGCCGCTCGGGCGACAGGTCTTCCCGTTCTACCAGATTCTGGTGCATGCGAATGGCGCGCTCGATTTCTCCACGTTTGCGGAACAATCCGCCCAAGGCAAAGTGCAAGTCAACCGTGTCACTATCGACTTTCACCACTTCAATGAACGCCTCGATTGCCCGATCGGGTTGTTCATTGAGCAAATAATTGAGACCACGAAAATACGACGCCGGCACGCTGCGTGATTCACTCATCACATGACGAATATCCACTCGTGCCGCCAGCCAACCCAAACCAAAAAATAAAGGCAGCACCAATAGCCACCATAATTCAAATTCCATCATTTACACCGATTTGTGTTCAGGCAAGGGTGGTAATGCACGGCAAGCAGCCAACTCCTGACGAAGTTGCTGAGCCGCGCGACGCTGTCGAAACAAATAAGGCAGGCAGGCTACCATACCCATTGCCGCGCCCAGAGCAAAAGCCAACAGGATCACCAGGATAAGCGGCGCCTGCCATTGATAACCAAAATAATAGTGCAATATCACTGATCCACTATTTTCAATGGCAAAACTCAACAATATTGCAAACAACAGCGTCTTGAACAGGATACTCACATACCGCATGTTTTTATCACCTCTGGCTCGAACCGAATTTTTCAGTCATCCCGTCAAGCCGGATTATCGGAAAATTCCAGGAGCCTGTCGGACTTGATTTGCCATGCCCGTTGCAACCAGAAAACGATGGATGCAAGGCGTAAAACGCAGCGAATGGTCATTCCATTGGCAAGCTTTACAACGCCGCAGACGCGGTTTCCGGTTGCAACCCAAAGGGCAGGACGAATCGAGTCCGACAGGCTCCCAATGCGCAAGTGTGCGGCTTTCGCCTGACGCTGTCAATCTTGCTGCGTTACGGCCACAATGCACGCGCCGCTTTGGCGATGCCTTCACTAATCATCGGATGCGGAAAGACGGTTTTTGCGATGGCCTCTGCGTCAAGGCCTTGCGATAACGCTTGCGCCAGAGGAGCAATCAGATGTGCTGCATCCATACCGGCGATCTGTGCGCCCAGCAATTTTGTACTATGCCGATGAAACACCAGTTTGATGAAACCATTCGTTTCACCATAAATCTGGGCGCGAGAATCCTCCTGATAATCATAATGCGTATGCGTGACATTTTCTGCACCGTACATTGCCTGCGCACGTTCAACGTCAAGACCAATATGCGCCAGCTCGGGTTCGGTAAACACCGTCATTGGCACGGCGGCAAAATTCATGCGATCAACCGGCAAACCACCCGCGACAATATTATGTGCCGCAACCACGCTTTGTCGCACGGCAGAATGAAACAACATGCTGCGGCCATTGACATCTCCCGGCGCCCATACCTGCGGATTGCTGCTGCGAATCGTGTCGTCGACACTGACATAACCCCGTTCCAGCGTCAACCCCAGTCGTTCCACACCATCGGGTAACACCGGCGCGCGACCCGTCGCCATCAGCACAGCATCCCCTTCTATCTCCAACTCCTTGCCCTGCTGACGATAATAGACTTTCATGCTTCGTCCGAAGCGCTCGATTCGGCTCACCTGTGCCGACACTTCGATACGCACACGCTGCGCGAGTTGCTGTTGCAAAAATCCAGCCAACTGCTCATCGAAACCAACCAAAACGCGACGGGAAAACTCAAGGATGGTAATGTTGCTGCCGAACGCTTGTAACATGGACGCCGTTTCCACGCCAATATACCCGCCACCGACCACCACCAGATGTTCCGGTTGCGCCATATTCGCACCCAGACGGAACAAATCACGCGAGGTCAGCGCCAATTCCGCACCTGGAATCGGCAGGCGCACCGGTTGCGATCCGGTTGCCAGCATCAGGTGTCGAAAACCGACTTCGCGTACCGAACCATCTGCTGCCGTCACCCGAACCCTGGTTGGTGCGCTGATGGCGCCCTGCCCCTGCACGAACAAAACGCCACTGGACAAGATTTCTTGCCGATGCTGCGCATAACGAATCTCTTGCACCCGATCCTTATGTGCCAGCACCGCTGACCAATCAACTTCTGCTCCGGCACCCTGCAAACCAAAGTGCGACCAGCGTTCCGACGCCCGCTTCAATAACGCCGCCTCTCGCACCGCCTTGGACGGCACACAACCTTCTGCCAGACAATTTCCACCCATATTGCCAATCGGGTCAATCATCAACACCAACTTGCCTGCGCGCGCCAGAAACAATGCTCCCGGATAGCCCGCCCCACCCGCGCCCAGCACCACAACATCCAGCACATCCGGCAACTCGTCCAGCGCCACAGAAGGAATGGTTTGCACTCGAACCCCTTATTGTCAGCCATCAATGAGAGACATGATAACATCATCTGCTGACACATCCGTGACAGCAAAATCCGTGACAGCAGAAATTCTCTTTAGCCAGCGCCGACGCCTTCTTGCAAGCCTGCCGCATACGTCAGGAAAGCCACGTTGTCGCGAGCAAAAAACCCATGAAAGTCACCAAAACGCTGCACATACTCAATGATGAGCGAAGAAAATGATGATGCCTCAGAAAAAATCTGTTTCAAACCTTCCTCGCGTGAACCAACCGTTTCCAGCAAAAAGCCCTTCCCCTGCGTCTGGATGGCATTCACGACAAAATCGATGTGCTCCATGCCCTGACGCTGCCCGTCGCTCACGGCCAAGGCCATGTGATGCAAACGCGGACCATAATTGCGCACAAAATTTTCGGTCGGACTGGGCGAACGATCGAGATGGTTGACACAATAGGGAATGTTATTGGCAGTAAACACCTTGGCCGGACTCACCGATTCCGCAACACCACGTACGTTTTTAGTGACATTGGTGGAAGAATTCTGTCCTTTTATGTCGTAACTTCCCCAATAATAATAACTTGATAATGCAAGATATTCCAGCAAAGCTGCTTCCCGGTTCTGACTGTATACCCGGGTAGCAAGATGATCAATCGGCAAAATCAGGTCATCGATACCCAATCTGGCCTGCATTTCCTTGCCCCGCTCGTAAGCCGCCTGAACCTCGTTCAGAATCACACACTCGCCATGCTGATACACCCGGATTCCATCAGTTGGACGTTCCATGTAACCCACCACATTTTGTGTATACGGCGATGGCTTGGACAGACTGACATTAATGGGCAAATCCAGTTCGGCCAATTGTCCGACCGAAAAAAAACGGAATTCTCTGGCTTCCTGCAGGGCAACGACTTCATGCCGATTCGCGGCAAGCAGGATTTCACCCAGATAACGGCTATGCTGACGGCGCGCGCCCACCGGATAGATATCATTCAGACTACGAAAAATATCGTGATAATCCGCATCCTTTACTTCGCGCAACAAAATATCCGGCGAAGCCATGTCGATGCGCAACACATGAGTCAGATGTCTGGGACTATCCAATGTCACCAGATAATGATAAGGCGTCATGAGCGACAATTCAGCCACATATTCAATAGAGTTCCCCGGCTCCACCGTCATCATCAGCGCTTCTATCCCGCCGATCATGTCTGTCAAACCGCTGCGATCCCGCTCCGCCAATACACGCGACAGATATTGCTCGAAAAACGGCGAGTTTTCTTTGTCGCCGACGCGCGGAAAATCCAACGAATTCAACATCACTGCTCCATTATCCAGTCAGTTGCCAACGCAAATCGAGCGTCATCGGAAAGCGTGGATTAATCACTTCTTCCGGTACCATCCGTGTTCCCGGTGTATGTCCATGCGCCCAGAAACGGCTGCGACGACGTGCTTCAGCCTCGTTGGCATTAACCGGAAACCGGTCATAGGCTCGCCCTCCCGGATGACTGACATGGTAGGTGCATCCTCCCACAGCGCGTTGGTTCCAGCGATCCACGATGTCAAACACCAATGGTGACTGAACACCGATACCCGGATGCAAAGCCGATGCAGGCGCCCACGCCTTATAACGCAAACCGGCCACAAACTCACCCGCCACACCGGTTGGATGCAATGGCAACATACGTCCGTTAATCACCACGGCATAACGGTCTTCCATCCATCCACTTACCCGGATTTCCATGCGTTCTACCGATGAATCCACATAACGCGCCGTTCCTCCACCATGCATTTCCTCACCCAACACATGCCATGGCTCGATGGCCTGCCGCAACTCCAGGCGCATGCCCTGCACATGAATCGACCCCAACGCGGGAAAACGAAATTCGATAAACGGCACAAACCATGCGTCATCAAAAGCAAATCCGGCACCGCGCAATGTATCACACACGTCGCGCATATCCTGCGCGACAAAATAGGGCAACATGAACTGATCGTGCAGACGCGTATGCCAATGCACCAATTTTTTGCGGTAAGGTGTTCGCCAGAAATGCGCCACCAACCCGCGCAGCAAAAGCGCCTGCACCAGGCTCATGCGATAATGTGGCGGCATTTCAAATGCGCGCAACTCCAGCAACCCCAATCTGCCCGTCGCCGAATCAGGCGAATACAATTTATCGATACAAAATTCGGCACGATGGGTATTCCCGGTCAAATCCACCAGAAAGTGACGCAAAAATCGATCTACCAACCAAGGCCGTACATTCTCAATACCCTCCGGAATCTGCTGCCGCAATTGCTGAAAAGCAATTTCCAATTCATACAGGTTGTCATCGCGCGCTTCATCAACGCGCGGCGCCTGACTGGTCGGCCCGACAAACTGGCCAGAAAAAAGATACGACAAAGCCGGATGATGTTGCCAGAAGGTAATCAAACTCTGTAAAACATCCGGGCGACGCAGAAAAGGACTGTCTGCAGACAGGGCAGCACCAAGGGTCATGTGATTACCTCCACCGGTACCGGTATGGTGACCGTCGAGCATGAATTTCTCTGCTGTCAGGTGCGATAACCACGCCTGCTCGTACAATATTTCCGTGCGGGCAACCAGTGTCGGCCAATCTGCCGAAGGATGAATATTGACTTCGATCACACCAGGGTCAGGCGTGATGGCAAAACTCTGAATCCGCGCATCGCGTGGCGGCAAATAACCTTCCAGACGAACAGGGCACTGACATGCTTCGGCGGTACGCTCAATGGCAGCCAGCAACATCAAGGCTGATTCCAGTGAATCCATCGGGGGCAAAAATACGTATAGAAAACCTTCCCGGGCTTCCAGTACCAATGCCGTATGGATAACATCGCCGGCAACGGCTTCGGGCACAAATAATTGCAGGCCGCTATCAACGGGCAACGCACGATAATCCGCCGACAGATTTTCTGTTGCAGAGAAGGGATCTGGCGGCACCGGCAAATCGCATCGTTCATCCGCCAGCCAGGGCAGACTGGCCAACGGCAGGCGCAATCCGGCTGGAGAATCGCCCGGCAACAGATACAATCTGTCATGACGCAACGGCCAGACACCGGATTGCCATGCCTGTTTGCCTTTGCCCTCTTTGAGGTGTCGCCGGGTCAACGGCAACACCAGTGCTGCCACGGCATCAGCGCCTGCCCGCAACAGGCGCGCCAAACGCTGCCGCTCTGCTGGCAGGCCAAAATCACTGTCTGACAAAATATCCACATTGCGGGGAAAATCACTCTCTCTGTTCAACACATCCCACAAATTTTCATATGCAGGAATCAGATAGTCCGCAGCCACGGCTAACTCTCGGCACAGTTGCCGACCAAACATCGCCACACGGTCTGCATCAAACACTCCGGCCTGATCTGCCAACCATCGACTATCCTGCCACAACGGTTTGCCATCCGTGCGCCACAATGCCGTCAGCGCCCAGCGTGGCAATGGTTCGCCGGGATACCATTTGCCTTGCCCGTAATGCACAATGCCATTCACCGTGAAACGCGAGCGCAGGCGCGCCATCAGCTCATTGGCCAGCACCCATTTCTGTTCGCCCAATGCGGTAGTGTTCCATTGCGGATCATCCGGGTTGTCCACCGCCACAAAAGTTGGCTCGCCCCCTTGCGTCAAGCGAACATCCTCCTTCTGCAATATTTCATCAATGGCTTGCCCCAACCGATTGATATCCTGCCATTGCACCTCAGTATAGGGTTTGGTGACCCGTGCGGTTTCATGCACTCTGGTCACATGCATTTCCACATCGAATCGACTCGCGTTCAAATCGGTAAACCCGAATATCGGCGCAGCAGAAGCAGGAACGGCGGAAACAGCCAACGGAATATGCCCTTCGCCGGCCAACAGACCGGAAGTGGCGTCCAATCCTACCCAACCGGCGCCCGGAAGATACACTTCGCACCAGGCATGCAGGTCAGTAAAATCATGCGTTGCACCGACCGGGCCGTCCAGAGCAGGGACATCCGCTACCAATTGCACCAGATAACCGGAAACGAAACGCGCTGCCAACCCCATGAGCCGCAATGCCTGCACCAATAACCAGGCGCTGTCCCGACACGACCCTGACCCGACAGCCAGTGTTTCTTCAGGTGTCTGCACGCCGGGTTCCATGCGAATCAGGTACGAAACGCTATGTTTGACAGCCTGATTTATCTGCACCAGAAAATCCGTCGTCGTCAGGGGATGCGCTAATTGCTGCCGAAAACCAGCGATCCATTTGCGTAACCGTTCACCTTGGGCATCAGCAGTCAGGAATGGCGCCAACTCCTGTTTCAATACATCCGGATAACTGAATGGATAATGTTCTGCCCACGACTCAATAAAAAAATCGAAGGGGTTGATTACTGTCATATCGGCAATCAATTCTACCGTAATGTCCAGAACCGTCACCGGATTGGGAAAACTGACCCGCGCCACGAAATTGCCATACGCGTCCTGTTGCCAATGCAAAAAATGGCGTGCCGGTTCGATACGCAAAGAGTAAGCAAGGATAGGGGTTCGGCAATGTGCCGCCGGTTTCAGACGCAACTCATGCGCAGACAGGCCAGCAGGCCGGTCAAATTCATAACGGGTATGGTGCGAGATGACAATCTGCAGGCTCATGGTGGCGATTCCGTGCTGGTGGGACAAATGACCGGATATGAAGCCCAGTCCGGATCGGGCAATGACGCAAACACCCCGCGCAAACCCTCACCCCAGCGCTGGCTGATTGTATTGAAGTAAGCATCCTTGTTGTCAATTCGGTACACCTCGTTCAGTGTCAGGCTGTCCCAGCGATAACAGGCCAGATCAATGGGCATGCCTACTGAAATATTGCTGCGCATGGTGGAATCAAACGATACCAGCACACACTTTACCGCTTCCATCATCGACGTTTCTGCCTGAATGACGCGATCGATAATGGGCTTGCCATACTTGGTTTCGCCAATCTGAAAAAATGGCGTGGTTTCCGTCGCCTCGATAAAGTTGCCCTCGGCATACACCAGAAACAAGCGCGGCTGTTCGCCGGCTATCTGCCCGCCCAAAATAAAGTTGGCGCTGATATCAACATTACTGCTCAACAGATAAGGGCCATCGCGCTCCCGCACCTCACGCATGCATTCCCCCAGCAAAATGGCGACATTGAACAGTGATTCCGCATTCCAGATATTTGCCTGATTAGCATGGCGCCCACGCTGTTCCAGCAAATTCACGGCACTCTGGGTAATGGAAAGATTACCAGAACTCAGGATAACGATGGTACGATCTCCCGGATTGGTGAAATAGCGCATCTTTTTAAAACTCGCCACCTGATCCACGCCAGCATTCGTACGAGAATCAGAGGCAAACACCAATCCCGCGTTTAACTTCAAGGCAACACAATATGTCATGGCAAGCCGTAC
>JAJYHV010000046.1:16461-51438 GCA_021790515.1 Pseudomonadota bacterium | reverse complement strand
CACCACCAAACTTCTTCGACAAAATCGTCGTGATCGCCGCCGTCAACGTCGTCTTGCCATGATCCACGTGTCCAATCGTTCCCACGTTTACATGGGGCTTGGTACGCTCAAACTTGCCTTTTGCCATGTTTGCCTTCCTTTTAGCGTTGCTTGTCTATTCAAAAAACTGGTGCCCATGACGTGGATTGAACACGTGGCCTCTCCCTTACCAAGGGAGTGCTCTACCACTGAGCTACATGGGCTTTGCTAATTTTTTTTCAAGCTTTTTCAAGCTTTTTCAAGCTTTTTCAAGCTTTTTCAAGCTCTGAAGCCGCCATCTTAAAACCATTTCACTTCTCAGCCCGTCGATAGCTCGCCGGTTCAGCCCATCTCAATATCAACCGCGCCCATACAACCCCGACCAAACACGCCACACAATATCTGGAGCGGGTGAAGGGAATCGAACCCTCGTCATAAGTTTGGAAAACTTCTGCTCTACCATTGAGCTACACCCGCACTCAAGCTTCCGCGAAGGAATTCCCATTCCTGACGCCGCATCGCACGTAATCGTCACCTACCAGATACTGCGCACGATGACAAATACTGGTGGAGGGGGAAGGATTCGAACCTTCGAAGGCAGAGCCGTCAGATTTACAGTCTGATCCCTTTGACCGCTCGGGAACCCCTCCAAAACAAGCCGACAATTATCTTACAATTGTATTCATTCGTCAAACATTAAAACGAAAATGCAGAACATCGCCATCACGAACCGTATAGTCCTTGCCTTCCAGGCGCATTTTTCCTGCTTCGCGAGCACCTTGCTCACCTTTGCATACCACAAAATCATCATAGGCGATGACTTCTGCCCGGATAAATCCGCGCTCGAAATCGCTATGAATGACCCCGGCAGCTTGTGGCGCACTACTGCCCCGATGGATGGTCCAGGCACGCACCTCTTTCACGCCCGCAGTAAAATACGTTTCCAGCCCAAGCAATTCGTAGGCGGCACGAATGAGCCGATTCAGCCCGGGTTCACTAAACCCCAGATCAGCGAGAAACAGGGATTTATCTGCTTCATCCATGTCCACCATTTCCGCTTCCAGCGCGGCACAAATCACAACTACCGGCGCGCCTTCCTGCGCTGCGTATTCACGCACCCGTTCCAGCAACGAATTATTTTCAAAGCCGCTCTCTGCCACATTTGCTGCGTACAACACGGGTTTATCCGTCAACAGACACAACGGCTTGAGCAAATCTCTCGACTCATCGTCCAACATCAATGCATGAGCAGGCTTGCCCATGTCGAGCCATTTTCGCACTACTTCCAGCAATTCGAGCATTTTGATGGATGGTTTATCGCCAGCACGTGCCGTTTTCTGAAAACGCGGTACCGCTTTTTCCAGCGTCGTCAAATCCGCCAGCGCCAATTCAGTCTGAATGGTTTCAATATCGGCAATCGGGTCAACCTTACCCGCCACATGCACGACATTGTCATCTTCAAAACAGCGCACCACATGCATGATGGCATCGGTTTCCCGGATATTGGCCAAAAACTGGTTACCCAACCCCTCGCCTTTCGACGCACCCGCCACCAGACCGGCGATATCAACAAATTCAACAACCGCAGGCAGCACCCGTTCCGGTTTGACAATAGCTGCCAGCAAGGAGAGCCGTGGATCCGGAACCTCAACCACGCCCGTATTGGGCTCTATGGTGCAGAACGGATAATTCTCGGCGGCAATGCCCGCTTTGGTCAACGCATTGAACAGGGTAGATTTTCCCACATTGGGCAAGCCAACGATGCCACACTTGAGACTCATGAGCCATTTTCCCCTGTATGCAGATTTTTCATTGCCGTGGCAAAATCGCCGCGCAGTAACTGTGGCAACACGGACAACGCACGTGCCATGCCTGTTTCAATCATAGCCATTTCATCGGCGCGTGGCGCATGCAGCACCCACGCCGCCACGGCGTCCCGATGCCCGGGGTGTCCAATACCCAGGCGCAGACGCCAGAACTGGGGAGTCCCCAATTGCGCCACGATATCCTTTAATCCATTGTGCCCACCATGTCCGCCACCCTGCTTCAGGCGGGCTATGCCTGGCAACAAATCCAGCTCATCGTGCACCACCAGAATTTCGCTGGCGTCAATCCGGTAAAACCGACTCAGCGCTGCGACCGCTTTGCCACTCAGATTCATGAATGTTTGCGGCAACATGATATGTATCATCGGCCCCGCACCGGCAGCATTTCCACCCGCATCGACAACAGAGCGTCCTGCCACGGCAAAAAAACGGGGTTCCAGTGCCAACGCCATGTGCAAAGCATCCGCACAGCGCGTTGCCCACCAGAACCCTGCATTGTGTCGAGTACGGGCATACGCATCACCCGGATTACCCAACCCGACAATCAGCCGAATCGACACAAAAAACCGCCGAATCAGGCTTCTGTTTCTTCACCTGCCGCGCCGCGTGGCAACACCATGGTCGCCACGACAGCATTATCACCATGTTGCACACAAACAGCCTCAACACCGGCAGGCATGACCAGATCACTGACGTGGATGGAATGTCCCGCCGCCAGTTGGCTCAAATCCACTTCGATGAACTCGGGCAAGTGCGCGGGCAGACAGGATACTTCCAACTCCGTCATCACGTGACTGACCTTGCCGCCGGACAGTTTTACGCCAGGCGCGATATCTGCATTTACAAAATGCAGCGGTACGCTGACATGCAACTTGTGTTCGCTATCGACGCGCTGTAAATCGATATGCTGCACCTCCTGACGGAATGGGTGCATGACAAAATCACGCAGCACCACAGTTTCCTGTTTTCCATCCAGATTCAGCGTCAGCACTGATGCGTGAAATGCCTCGCGTTTCAGCGCATGAAACAAGGAGTTATGATTCACTTCAATGCTGACAACCGGCAAATTTCCGCCATACAACACGCCTGGTGTTTTACCACTACGACGCAGGCGGCGGCTCGCACCCTTACCCTGTACGTCACGTTTTTGCGCAATCAGTTCCATCTTGACCTCTTTCAAGTTATGGCGGGCACCACGCCCACCTTTGTTTTCCGTCACCCGCGACCAGGCAACGGACCCTACGTTCACTCCATGAACAGCGAGCTGACCGAATCCTCATTACTGATGCGACGTATCGTTTCGGCAAGCAAACCCGCCACCGACAATTGACGAATACGCGAACTGGTCTTGGCATCTTCACGCAACGGGATGGTATCGGTCACTACCAATTCGTCCAGCGCCGACTGGTTGATACGCTGCACTGCGGTACCCGACAACACCGGATGCGTGCAATACGCCAGTACGCGACGTGCGCCACGATCTTTCAGCGCCTGCGCCGCTTCGCACAATGTGTTGGCAGTATCCACCATATCATCCATGATGATGCAGGTTCGATTGCTGACGTCGCCAATGATATTCATCACCTTCGCCACATTCGGACGCGGGCGACGTTTATCGATGATAGCCAGATCGGACTCCAGCCGTTTGGCCAGCGCTCGCGCCCGCACCACACCACCAATATCCGGCGAGACCACAATCAAATCCGGATAGGATTGCTGCCACACATCGCCAAGCAGAATTGGCGATGCGTAAATATTATCAACCGGAATATCAAAAAAACCCTGTATTTGATCGGCGTGCAAATCCATGGTCAACAACCGGTCAATACCCGCGCTCGTCAACATGTTGGCCACTACCTTCGCGGTAATCGCCACCCGCGCCGAACGTGGTCGCCTGTCTTGCCTGGCATACCCGAAATATGGAATCGCCGCCGTAATGCGACCGGCAGACGCCCGGCGCAAAGCATCAACGATCACCATGATTTCCATCAGGCTGTCATTCGTGGGTGCGCAGGTTGACTGCAACACAAACACGTCTTTGCCGCGCACATGCTCCAGCAACTCGACCATGACTTCGCCATCGGAAAATCGCGCCACGGTTGCCCGCCCCAGATGAATGTTGAGGTGACGCACCACATCTTCCGCCAACCGGGGATTCGCGTTCCCGGCAAACACCATCAGACCTTCAAATCCCACGCCGTTCCCCACGAGGTTCAAGCAATCACTCACGCAAAAAAACAAAGCGTGTAACCCTGCTACACGCTTTGCTCACTACCATTCCTGGCAGGGGAGGCAGGGATCGAACCTGCGAATGTCGGAATCAAAATCCGATGCCTTACCACTTGGCGACTCCCCTGTACTTGACCTGCCAAACATCAGCCGTCGCCAACCCAATCGCGCAATGGATGCTGCGCCAAACCTTGCGCAACCACTCCATACATATCACCCGGTAATTGCGACAAAACATACCTGGCCTCATTTTCGCGCTCAAACGCCGCAAAAACGCACGCTCCCGATCCGGTCATACGCGCCACAGCATACTGCCCAAGCCATTTTATCGCCTCTTCGACCTGTGGATGTCGTTGACAGACCACAGGTTGAAGGTCATTACGCGTATTACGCCACAACCAGCGACCCAACCCGGTAAACGATGCATCATCCGATGTTCCGCCAGTTTTCAGCACCTGTTCCTGACACAACGAACGCTGAAAACTGACGACATCAGGAAAGTCGAGCATGTTAATGCTTTTGCTGTCTCGTGTCAATTCTGGATGCGAAAAAATCGCTACTGTCGATACTTGCACGTCCGGCACAAGAACAACATACCATGTCTGCGGCAAGGTAATCGCGCTCAATTGCTCACCTACGCCTTGCGCAAACGCATTTTCCCCAAACACAAAAACGGGTACGTCTGCCCCCAGGCGAAGGGCGAGCTGCTGCAAACGGTCGCGCGACCAACCCAGGCGCCAGAGACGATTCAGCGCCAATAACGTAGAGGCCGCATCGGAACTTCCTCCACCCAACCCACCCCCCATGGGCAAGTGTTTTTCAACCCGGATATCAACCCCTAACGATACGCCGGACTCACTTTGCAACAATCGGGCGGCGCGCACACATAAATCCTGTTCTGGCGTCACCGCTGGCACGTCATTGATGCGCGACACTTGCCCGTCATCACGCACGGAAAATGACAGATAGTCATTAAAATCAATAAGCTGAAAAAACGACTCCAGCGCATGATAACCATCCGGCCGCCTACCCAATACATGTAAAAACAGATTGAGCTTGGCGGGTGCCGGAACCCGCACCCATTCTGTCACCAAGACACCCCTCGCCAGTCGCTCACCAGCAGCCGTCCTGACACACCCTCTCCAACAAAATCCAGCCTGCCCGGCAAGCGATGTCCCGCTAAATCCTGCCAACGCACAAAATGCACCGACCAGCCAGACTGCTGTAACTCCAGTTCGTTGTTATCCCACCTGACCTGAAAAGGAATGTCTGGTTGCGCTGTCCCGGCGACCCAATAATGCAACGACTGCAAAGGCAATTTCCAGCCCAGCCATTGCATGGACAACGCATCCATACTGTTCGCGGGATGCGAATGACCAGCATCGTCCACCCATCGCACCGTTTCACCCTCACGAATCAACACGCCTTCAGTCTGCCCAAGCGGGGAAGACACCGTCAATTCATCATGTTGCCCATCATGCAGCCAATGCACATGCACCTGCCCCGCCTCATGTGCGGACTGGATAGCCAAACGACCATCCAACTCGAATCTGGACATGGTCACCGAATTAAGCGTTCGTGGTGACGACACCAACGCAGGCGAGGTCGCGCAAGCGACCAACCCGAAACATACCAACAAAGCAAACGGCAACCAAAAAGGCCTCTGCCGCGTTCCGCCATGCATCGCATCATAGGTTAAATCGGAAGGATCACAACGCACGCGGCACTGGTCACAGCCGGAATGATAACAACGAATCGCTGCCGCGACCACACGGGAATGGATCAGTGCCGCCCCGGACACCTGCCTGCGCAGGGAGTCCAAGACCCCGCTGACCATGCCATTGACCACACTCATTTAAATTTTTGTACCGCCGCTTTCAATACGGCATTATCCGGACTGACCGACTGCGCGCGTTGCCACAAATCATGCGTCTGGGAAAATTTACCCTGTTTCCACAGCACCTCACCCAAATGCGCGGCAATTTCCGGATCTTTACTGGCGTCATACGCGCGCTGCAGATAAGATTCAGCCTGCCCGAAATGCCCCAAACGGTATTGCGCCCAACCCATGCTATCCAGAATAAAAGGATCATCCGGATCCAAAGCAAGCGCCTTTTGCAACAAGTCTACCGCCTGATTCAAATGGACATCATGATCGGCGAACGTGTAACCCAATGCATTCAATGCTTGCGCATGATTCGGTTGCAACGCCAGCAAATGACGCAAATCTCGCTCTGCCACATCAATCCTGCCAATATTTTCCGCCATCAATGCATGGTCATAGAGCAAATCAATCGAGTCTGGCCGCGTGCTGAGCGCCGCATCGAGCACACCATACGCCGCTTTGTCCTGTCCCGCTTCATGCAGCAATTGTGCTTCTGCCCGAATCAGCTTCACCCTGTCGTCGTCCGAATCTGTCTGTGTATCCTGCAACACAGCCCGAGCCTTTTCCAACTTGCCCTGCCGTGCCAGCAATGCGGCATACCGAACGCGCGCCAACAAATACTGTGGGCCAGGCCCTACATCCTGATACCAGTCAGCCGCCTCTTTGTCATGATGCTGCGCTTCGGCTATTTGCCCCAGATAGACCTCCGGCAAGCCCGGATCGGGATAATTATGTTGTAACGCTTGACGGAAAGCCGTTCCGGCAGTCGTAAAATCGTTCGTCTGCAAAGAAACCATGCCCAGCGCGATCTGAATCTGCGCATTATCCGGCAACGCCTGAGCCAACGCAGAAAACTGATCACGTGCCGCAGCAATCTGCCCTTTGTTCACCAAATAGCGGGCATACATCAAGCGCACATCGTTGGCATTCGGATATTGTTTCAAGTAATCAGCCATAAATGCGCCGGCTACCGTCGGATTGGTCTGCTGCAACACCTCGAATTGCAGTTTCGCCGCCAAATCCCAGCCCGGTTTCAGTCTGGAGACGGTTTTCAGCGCCGCCAACGCGGCATCAAAATGCCCCGCCCGCGCGGCAAGTTGCGCCAACACCAGTTGCGCCTCGGGCAGACGAGGGTATTCCTGCGCCAATCCCTGCATCAACGTCCAGGCGGCCGTCTTGTCTGGTTGCGTGGCAAACATGGGATCCAGTTGCAAGAAAAGCTGCCCCGCCATATCAGGCTTTTCCGCCAACAGTTGATGAATGTACGGCAGCGCTTCGGCCGGGTGTTTTCCGGCCAGTAATACACCAATCGTTGCGTGCAACGCCTGGCTGGAATGCGGATCGTCGTGCAACCACAATTCTGCCGCACGTTGTGCGGCCGCGCGATTACCGGCATATACGGACACCTGAAAAGCTGTTTCGGCAAGCTGCGGGTCTGCATTCTGCTCGGCCAGTCGCAACGCCATCTGGCAAGCCACCGGCCATTGCCCACGCTGAGCGGCCACCTGCATGACCAGATAATCGTAAATCATCTCTGGCGTCAGCGAAGACGTTGCTGATGAATCCGGTTGTGTCGATTGTGTCGCGCCATCGCTCTGTCCTGCCTGCGCTACGCCCGCAACCAACGCCAATATCAACCACCACCCCCGAAACCGCATTCTCATTATGCCACTCTCCATCCATTTCAAACATCATACCAGACATCACTGTTGGAGCCCGTTTTCGGCCGGAGGTTCAACCCGATCACCAGCCAACCTCAGCGCCCATCCACCTCCGCCCCTTGCAGCAATAAGGTCACCGGCCTTCAGGGCGGGGGTTTTAAACCAGCAAAAGATAACAGGCACGCATCAACTTTCCCCATCTATCTGCCGATAGTGTCCACCCATGTCCTTGAGCCGCTGACGAGGCAATGCATAGTCCGGATACAATCGCCCCACCTCCTGCCAAAAACGCGGCGAATGATTCATGTGACGCAAATGCGCCAGTTCGTGCGCCAAAACATAATCAATTTCTGCCACGCTCGCCTGCACTAATCGCCAGTTGATTCTCACCACACCATCTGCAGTACAGCTACCCCAACGCTGGCGCGCCGATGACAGTTTCAATGCCTTCGGCAGCCGCGACAACCCGGACACGAAGCTTTCCAGCCGCATCAAAAAAACCGCCATCGCCTGCTGACGATACCAGGCACTTACCCGTTTTTTGAGCAGCGAACTTTCCAGACGCGGCATCAGCAACCGATCGCCCGCCGCAGTAATCTCGCCCCCATCAAAGAATTGCAGCGTCAAGATGCGTCCCAAGTATCGACACTGACTGCCCTCCTGCCAGGACGGAACCTGCAATTTTGCCGACAACGCCAGTTTGCCGGCAATCCACGTCCGTTTTTCCGCCATAAACTGCTCAATCGACGCCATTGGTAAAGTTAATGGGGCATGCACGACCAATTCCGTGCCCCGCACAATCAGCGCCAATGTCCGCCGTCGCGCACTACGGCACAAACGATACGTCGAAATTTGCTCATTTCCCCATGACAGGCTATGTTGCTCGACACGACGCATCATCGTGCCATTCCTGCCGTGATCCTGCCGCGTCATGCCTTGCCATTTCTGGTCTGACCATTATTCATGGTCTGGCTATTCGTGGTCTGGCCATTCCTGGCCTTGGGTAAGCGCTGCATCTCGGCGTCAATCCATGTCTGCACCGCCTGATTGAGTGCGTCCGGTTTCATGCCCGACGGATCAATGGCCGGACCGATACTGATGGTCACCAACCCCGGGTAACGCAAAAAAGCATTACGCGCCCACAATTCACCCGCATTATGCGCCACAGGCACCACCGGCACTGTCACATGGGTTGCCAACCAGGCGCCGCCAATACCATATTTACCGTGCTCCCCCACCGGCATGCGTGTACCTTCGGGAAAAATCAGCACCCAAAAACCCATTGCCAAACGCTGCTTGCCTTGTTCGACCACTTGTTTCAGTGCCGCCCGACCACTACCCCGATCAATGGCAATCGGCGCAATCAGCGCCATTCCCCAACCAAAAAAAGGAATACGTAACAATTCGCGCTTGATCACCATCGCCATGGGTGGAAACAACACGGGAAAAGCAATCGTCTCCCAGGCAGACTGGTGCTTTGCCATCACAATACTAGGCACGGTCGGCAAATTTTCCTGCCCGATGACCTGAAAACGCAAACCGCATATCACCCTCGCCATCCAGACCACCAGACGATTCCAGCCCGTAATGATGCGGTATCGCCACAACACCGGAAGCGGGGCCACCAACAAGGCAAGCAAGGCGAACACAACTGTCGCCATCGCCTGCAACAACAGAAAAAGCATGGAACGAACAAACACCATCAAGACAACACCTCTTCGACCACCGCCAACAAATCCGCATGCACCCTTACCCCATCAGGCAGGCCACCTGCACGCAAGGTTGCCTCGCCCTTGCCGGTGCGCACCAGAACCGGCGTTGCACCCACCGCAACGGCAGCCTGCAGATCGCGCAAACTGTCGCCGACGGCAGGGACTCCATGCAGACTGGTTTCAAACCGTTCGGCAATTTCCAGAAGCATGCCTGCCCGCGGCTTACGGCAGGCACAGTTGCTATTGGCGGCGTGCGGGCAATAAAACACTGCGTCGATACGACCGCCAACCTGTGCCAGTGCACGATGCATACGAGCATGAATGGCGTTGAGCATCGCCATGTCGAACAAGCCACGCCCTATCCCGGATTGGTTGGTTGCCACCACCACCCGAAAGCCCGCCTGATTCAATCGCGCAATCGCATTCAGGCTGCCGGGTATTGGCTCCCATTCATCAGGATTTTTAATGTAATGATCAGAATCACGGTTGATAACACCGTCTCTGTCCAGAATAATCAGTTTCATGCGCGGAGTATAACCCGAAAATGTCATTTTTTTCACTGACATTTCGAAATACCAACCACGCCGAAAGATTCTATAAAACAGAACGAGAGATCACTGATTTTTCCTGCCACACAATTCGTGGCAAATCATTCACAGCAGAATACCTGACCGATTCGGCAATCAATTCAACAGGCAATCAATTCAACCGGCAATCAATTCAACCGGCAATCAAACACCCGCATCCGTCAGCAACTCCACCCTTGTCGAATGCAGGCGCGAGGCCATCTGTGCCGGTGGATACTGTGCCGCCAGCACAGACGCATCCACACCGCGCGTGACGGCAAGCACCATCCGCAGGCGTTCCGCCTGCGGATAAGCGCTGTCTGCATAGCCTGTCCGTCCCCGCGCATCCGCCAGACAGGCCTGCAACAGTAACTCAAACCGTTGCGGACGCCGAAACGCATCGACACGCTCCAACAGGCTGACCAGTTCATCATATGAAAGACGATCTGCGCGATGAATTTCTCCGTGGTAACGCACGGTCAACAAGGCCAAATCACGACATTCCACCGGCACACGCAAACGCTGACACAATTCGCGCACCGGTTCGACGCCGGCCAATTCATGCCGGGGGTGATTCGGCAAACTTTCCGGTGGCGTCAATCCTTTCCCGATATCGTGCATCAAGGCAGAAAATCTCACCGACAGAGAAAAACCCGCCTGGGCAGCCGCGTCCAGCACCAACAGGGTATGTTTCCCCGCATCGATTTCCGGGTGATATCGCACGTCTTGCGCCACGCCAAACAGCGCATCGATTTCCGGCATCAACCGGGCCAAAGCGCCACACGCGCGCAACACCTGCAACATCCGTGACGGATGCTGTGTCATCAGACCACGTGACAACTCCTGCCAGACACGCTCCGGCACCAAATGATCCACCTCGCCATCTTCGACCATCTGGCGCATCAGCGCCAAAGTTTCCGCCGCCAGTTCAAAATCCGGCAAGCGCGCCATGAAACGCGCTGCCCGCAAAATACGTACCGGATCTTCGACAAAGGCAGGCCCGACGTGACGCAACACCCGCGCTGCCACATCTGCCCGCCCACCCCAAGGATCAATGATATTGCCCTGTGCATCCTGCGCCATGGCGTTCACGGTAAAATCCCGCCGTGACAAGTCTTCTTCCAACGTCACCTGCGGTGATGTATAACAAACAAAACCGTGATAACCGGGACCGGATTTGCGCTCTGTACGCGCCAAAGCATATTCTTCGTGCGAAACCGGATGCAGAAACACCGGAAAATCACGACCAACAGGTAAAAAACCTTGTGCAACCATTTCTGATGGCGTAGCACCCACAACCACATAGTCACGATCATGCACCGGCAGGCCCAATAAAGCATCCCGTACAGCACCGCCTACCACATACACCTGCATTCCGCACCCCGCCACTCACCCAGCACTGCAAAACATCATATCAGACTGGTTTATAAAAACAATCGACCGGCAAAGGTTGTCCCAAACGCAGTTGAGCGTCCGAAAATGCAGATAACCGATACTGTGCCACCCGGGCACATCCACCATTCGCATCTGGTTGCGGAAGCTCTCCGGCCAGAACACGATTAATCCCCGCAAAACGGGCATGCGTTTCGCGCAAGAAATAATCAAACCTTTGCCGCGCACGCGAATCGGTCTGCAATAAAGTAACATACAAACCTTGAGACAGCCGCGATGTCCGCAGCAAGGCATCCGCATTTGCCAGCCAGCGCATGGCGTCGACGACTTGCTGCACCGACAACCCATAGTGCCTGGCCAACCAGGGAGCAACTTCCGCCTGCGCGCCATGCAGCAACACTGCCGGTGCCATCAACACCTGCCGCGACACATGCGCATCCATCGCCCACTCGGACGCCGCATGGGCGACCATCGGCCAATCAACCCACAACCGCTCATGCGCTGGCACAAAATGATGATGCGCCACCACATCGGCAAACAAATGACTATAGAACCCCACGGCCAATGCCCGCTCTGCATCCGTTTCCGCACTGGCCAACAGCAGTCTGGCATTGTCCCAGCAATGGTTGCGATCAAACGCGTCCGTGCGCACCAGACGGCCGACCAAAGCCAAATCCGGCAAACAGGCGCCAGCCATCACCAGCTTGGGATAACGCGCGACCGCCCGCCGCAATTCGCCATCCAGAAACGGCACGCCCCACACCAACCATTGCGCAAAAAACACATGTGTATACAGACCCCATGCATGCGCACTGGTCGATTGCAACAGCCACGGCAACGCCAGCAATATCATTCGCCGCATTTGTTTTTGCCACATTGTCCGCTTCGCCATCCATACCATCATCTGTCGCTGCATCATCTGTCGCTGCATCATCTGTTGCTGCATCATCTGTTGCTGCATCGTTCACCTCCGCCATCCAAACCTGCTACCGAAAGTTTGTGACAAGACTACGGTGAATTCACGACAAAAATATGATTGATTGATGAAATTTTTATGAAACCGAAGCGGCAAGAAAGCTACAAAAAATACATCAAAAAACGGATGAAATACTGAATTTACTGATAAACCACGATTTATCGTTCTCTGTCGCTCGTCAGTCGAGTTACAATGGCGATTTTCATATTCTGCCATCGCCATGTCCATCCTGATTTGTGGTTCACTTGCTTTTGACACCATCATGGTGTTTCCTGATCGTTTCGAACGTCACATCCTGCCGGAAAAAATCCACAAACTGAATGTCGCGTTTCTGGTACCGGAAATGCGGCGTGAATTTGGTGGCTGTGCCGGCAATATTGCCTGGAACCTGAAGTTGCTGGAAGAGTCTCCGCTCATCATGGCCGCATGTGGTCAGGATTTTGCGCCTTACGCACAACATCTGGATCGGCACGGCATCAGTCGTGAGCACATTTTGGCCATTGAAAATGCCTACACGGCGCAGGCATTCATCACCACCGACCTCACCGATAACCAGATTACCGCTTTTCACCCGGGTGCGATGAATGATGCTCACCGTAACCGGATTGAACAGGCTGGCAACGTTCAGCTCGGTATCGTCGCACCCGACGGACGGGAGGGCATGATTGCCCACGCCAAGGCCTTTCACGCTGCGGGCATTCCCTTCGTTTTTGATCCAGGTCAAGGCATGCCGATGTTCGATGGTGCCGAATTGTTGCAGTTCATCGAGTGGGCAGATTATGTCGCTGTCAACGATTATGAGGCCGAGATGCTGCAACAGCGTGTCGGCATTCCACTTGCCGAACTGGCGCAAAAAGTGCGCGCCCTCATCGTGACTCGAGGCGAGGCCGGGTCAGAAATTTTTACTGCCACAGAATGCATCGCCATTCCCTGCGCGGAGGCTGCACAAGTCATCGATCCGACCGGTTGCGGCGATGCCTACCGGGCTGGTCTGCTATATGGCATTTCACACCACTGGCACTGGGAACAGACGGGCAAGCTCGCCTCGCTGATGGGCGCTATCAAAATTGAACATCGCGGTGGACAAAACCATCATCCCACATTTACGGACATCGTCCATCGTTATGAAACGGCTTTTGCTGAAACTTTTCCCGGCAAGTTATCCGCTTCTTGACCATTGGTGCGGTTTGGTCAAGAATGACGCATCTTTTCTGTCGAACAGGAAATCGCCATGCCGAAAATCTTGACCCGGAAATCCCGTCAGACACGACGTCATTTTCCCAAGTTACTGTCTCTCATGTTCATCCTGACGCTATCAGCCTGCGCCAGCACACCCGAAAGCGCTCAACGCATTGGTGGCGTACAGGAGGTGGTGCCAGGCACGGTAACCGGAGTACAACCCGTACAAACGTCGACTGGCAATGCAGAACAAATCACCATCCGTCTGGAATCCGGCCGAATGATTGCCGTCACCCAATCAGCAAGCCAACTCTTTCACGCGGGCGATAAAGTCAACGTGCTGAGCGGCAACGGCATCACCAGTGTGACTCACTGACCTTGACTCACTGACCTTGACTCACTGACCTTGACTCACTGACCTGCGTCGCCCTGCCCGGCAACTTTATCCAGCAAGACTTGTTGTGCTTGTGCCTTGATGGCGGCATCCGGACAATGATTGACAAGATTTTCCGCCAGGTGCCGCGCGTCATCATGCAACCCGACACGCTGCAACAATGCAGCTGCCCGCGCCGTAGCACGCCAATCCCTCGTGCTGTCAGGTTTGCTGCCTGCCGCGCGCAGATACCACTGCGCAGCGCGCCGTGGCTCACTGTCTGATTCCATCTCACCCAAACGGAAAAACAGAAAACGCTGCTCATCGACAGTGCTGACTGACAGCAAATCGCGCAGCAACTGTTCGGCAGTCTGCACCGATACCGCATGATGTGACAGGGTTTCTGCCAATAACACAACATTCCAGTCCAGCGTGCCGCCGACCCGAACGGTTTGCCAACCCGTGAACGCCTGCCACGCCGCTGACCATTGCGCAACACGCGCGAATAATTGCGCGCGTTGCAGCAACCAGGCAGCGCGATCACCGCCCGCAGGCAAGATCTGCTCGTCTTGCCACATCGCCGCCGCCAGCTTGTCGTCACCGACATTCCAACCGATCTGTCCCAGACGCCAACGTACCGATGGCGCAAAATCCTGCGCTGGCAAACCCGGCCACGCGGCAGAAAACAGGCGCAACACCGTGCGGTCCTCCTGCAAGGCCGACAGCGCATCAATCAAATGTTCTTGCGCTGTCACCTTGAGCTGTGCATCCTTGGCTTGCCGCGCCAGATAGGCCCAGATGGCACGCGCCATCACAGGGTCATCATTCTGCTTCGCCTGTTCAGCCCAACCAGTATCCGAACCGAACAGCAACAAACGTACATTGGCAAAGCTTTGCGTCTGGCTATGATAGCGCTTCCATAATGCCATCGCATCGACGCCCTGTGGCTTTGCTTCAGCCAACATGCGCTCATCAAGCTGCTCCTGTAACCCATCTTCGTTGCGATCGCGCAACAACACCTGTAATGCCTGCAAAACAATGTCGGGTAAATGAGGTTGTTGCAGCAATTGTCCAACGCGTTGACGCAAATCGGAGCCAGAAAGATTGTCACCTGCCACATCAAGCAAAACGGCCACCGGATCGGTATCAGCCAATCCCGTGCGCACGGCATTCATATCCGGCAGTTTCTGTTTTGCCTGAATGAATGCGGCCACCACCTGCAGACGCAAGGCCGGGTTGGCGCCATAATCCTGTTCATCGCGCAGCAACAAACCTTCCGTATCCCCATCCGGTTGCGGCAACAAATGACTTTGCACAACCATATCCCGCAAACTGCGCACCTCGTCGGGCCTGACCGGCATCAACCACAACAATCGCCCCAGATAAACCCTTGCCTGCCTGCCATCCTTCACCTGCAACGCCGCGCGCGCCGCCAGCCAATCTGCATCATGCAGGATATCTGCCGGCGCCGTACTGGGTAAAGCAGCTGCCTCGATCAAAATTTGCTGCGGATTTCCCCCCGCTGCCAATGCCTGCCAACGCAGACGCAATGCATCAACATCCGTTGGCACGGGCGACCCCTGCAACTGCTGCCAGGCCAATTGGCCCGCTCCTGCAGCCATGTCCAATTGTGCGACGGCATCATCTGCCTGCGCCGCCCCGGCCAACAAAAGAAAACCCGCAAGAAAATAGTGCGTCCATCCATATTTTTGCGTTAATATTACGACCTTACGCCACATCATTCCGTCCACACCCAATGGATATTGATATCAAAACTTATATGCGACACATCGGGCAATCAGCACGCGCTGCTGCCCGCGACATTGCCCGTGCCGACACTCTGACCAAAAACCGCGCACTCGATGTCATCGCAAACATCCTGCTCGACAAGCGTTCCGCGCTACTATCCGCCAACGCAACCGACATGGAGCGCGCACGTGCGCAACAACTGGATGGCGCACTGCTCGACCGCCTCGCACTCAACGAAAAAAGCATCGACGCCATGGCAGAAGGCTTGCGCCAGATTGCCGCCCTGCCCGATCCTGTCGGTGAAATCAGCGATCTCAAATTTCGTCCTTCCGGCATACAGGTCGGCAAAATGCGCGTACCACTCGGCGTTATCGGCATTATCTACGAAGCGCGGCCAAATGTCACCGCCGATGCAGCCGGACTATGCCTGAAATCCGGCAATGCCGCTATTTTACGTGGCGGCTCCGAAGCCATGGAAAGTAATCAGGTGATTGCCAGCTGCGTACAAGAAGGTATCAAAGAAGCCGGTTTGCCCGCCGAATGCATTCAAGTCATCAACACCACCGACCGCGCCGCCGTGGGCGAACTCATCACGATGCGCGATTTTGTGGACGTCATCGTGCCGCGCGGTGGCAAGGGATTGATTGAGCGCTTGATTGCTGAATCGCGTATTCCTGTCATCAAACACCTGCACGGTGTGTGCCATGTCTATATCGACGGTGAAGCCGCGCCCGACAAGGCTATCCGCATCGCCGACAATGCCAAGACCAGCCGTTATGGCACCTGCAATACCGCCGAAACCCTGCTGATGGCAGAATCGGTTGCCCACACCCTGCTACCGCCGATTGCCGCCATTTATCGAAAAAAAGGCGTCGAAATGCGTGGTTGCGCACAGGCACAACGCATCCTGCCAGATATCCTTGCTGCCAGTGAAGAAGACTGGTTTACCGAGTACCTCGCCCCCATTATTTCGATTCGCGTGATTCCGGATATTGATGCCGCCATTGCCCACATCAACCACTACGGATCCCGACACACCGATGCCATCGTCACGGAAAACTACACCGTGGCGCGACGCTTTCTGCGCGAAGTGGATTCAAGCAGTGTGATGGTGAATGCCTCGACCCGGTTCGCCGACGGCTTTGAATATGGTTTAGGCGCAGAAATCGGTATCTCGACGGATAAGATTCATGCCAGAGGCCCGGTTGGCCTGGAAGGACTGACGTCACAAAAATGGATTGTACTGGGTGACGGACATATCCGTGGCTGAACCGCTCATGCAGGCGCCCATCGGTATTTTTGGCGGCACATTCGACCCCATTCATTTCGGCCATCTGCGATTGGCCGAAGAACTGACCGAATCACTGGCGTTAAAACAAGTGGTTTTCATCCCCACCGGCTGGCCACCGCACCGCAACCGGCCACAAACACCTGCCGACCATCGATTATTCATGGCCGAGCTTGCCATTGCCGGCAACCCGCACTTCAGCGTCGATGCCCGCGAAGTTCGCCGCACAACGCCGGCCTATACCATTGATACGCTCATCGCCCTGCGCGAAAAATATGGTGACCAGCAACCCATTTGCCTGCTGATGGGCGCCGATGCATTTCTGGGTCTGCCCTGGTGGCGCCGCTGGCAAGAACTGTTCGATCTGGCGCACATTGCCGTGGCCTACCGGCCCGGCTTCCCGCGCGAAAGCTGGCAAAACAGCATGTCCGCCCTGCTACGCCAAACACTGGAAACCCGTTTAGGCAGCGTACAAACGCTGCATGAATCTGCGGCGGGGCGCATCATCACCCTGTCAATCACCGCGCTGGACATTTCTGCCACCTATATCCGTGATACCCTACAGGCTGGGCGCAATCCACGTTACCTGTTACCGGACGCTGTTCTCGATTACATCCATACCCATCAACTCTACCCTGCGAACCCCGAATGAATACTGACCAAATCGTCTCCGCCGCACGAGAAGCCATTGAAGACATCAAAGGCAAAGACATCACCATCCTCGACGTGGCTGCCCAAAGCCCGATGTTCGAACGCATGATCGTCGCCAGCGCCGACTCTACCCGTCAGACACGTGCCATTGCCCACCATGTGCAAGAAAAACTCAAATCGCTGGGCGTACCCAGCAAGGGCAACGAAGGCTTGCGTTCCGGCGAATGGGTATTGCTCGACCTGGGCAGCGTCATCGTGCACATCATGCAACCCGCCGTTCGTCAGTATTACAGTCTGGAAACCCTGTGGCAAACGGGTGCGACGCAACGTGATAATGGAACCCCCTCACACAATTCATGAAATGGCAGATTCTGGCAGTCGGACAGAAAATGCCCGATTGGGTTAACGAAGCGGTAGAAAACTATCGCAAACGCATGCCTCCCAACGCTCCGCTGACCCTGACCGAAATTCGGGCGGAAAAACGAACAGGCGGCAAAACTGTCGAACAGATCAAAGCCCTGGAACGCGACCGGATTCTGTCCGGCCTGCCGGCACAATCCATACTGTGGGTGCTGGACGAACATGGACAACAACTCACCACGCTGGCGCTCACGGAAAAATTACGGACTGCCGAACAGAACGCACACTCACTTTGCTTTGTCATTGGTGGTGCCGATGGTCTGCACGACGACATCAAAATGAAAGCCGGCCAATTGATTGCATTGTCGAATCTCACCTTGCCACACGGCCTGGCGCGCGTATTGCTGACCGAACAACTCTACCGTGCGATGAGTATTCTCCAACATCATCCCTACCACCGTGAATAAACTGCCCACTCACGTCTGGCTGGCGTCACGCTCGCCTCGCCGCCGCGAACTGCTCGCACAACTCGGCATTGCCTGCGAAACCATCGACGTCGACATCGACGAATCTCCCTTGCCCAACGAAATACCGGAACACTATGTTTGTCGCGTGGCGCAAGCCAAGGCGCAAGCCGCATCCATTCCGGCCGAACACGACTGGCCACTCATTGCCGCTGACACCTGCGTCGTCATCGACGACACCATCCTCGGCAAACCTGGCAACGCCAACAAAGCGCGCGACATGCTGCAACGCCTGTCCGGTTGCCAGCATCGGGTCTTGACCGCCGTCACAATATATTGCCGTGACCGCTACCAAACAGCGCTCTGCACCTCGCTGGTCACTTTCCGCTCGCTCTCCGCCGCCGATATCCACACCTATATCGCCAGCGGTGAACCGCTTGACAAAGCAGGCAGTTACGCCATTCAAGGTCTTGGCGCCCGCTTCATTCGCCGCCTCGAAGGCAGCTATTCCGGCGTCATGGGACTGCCTTTATACGAAACAGCCGAGCTGCTGTCCACCTGTCATGATTGACGACGCTCATCACATCCTCTAACCTATTCTCAATTCCTCCTCTGTGACCGGATTTCCTCATGACCGTTTCCATCAAATCAGCCGAAGACATCGCTGGCATGCGTGTTGCCGGTCAGCTTGCCGCTGAACTGCTTGATTACATCACCCCGTTCGTCAAACCCGGCGTTACCACCAACGAACTTGACAGACTCTGTCATGATTATCAAGTAAATGTGCAGCACAGCATTCCAGCACCGCTCAATTATGCACCGGGTGGTCATACCCCCTACCCAAAATCCATTTGCACCTCGGTCAACCAACAAGTCTGCCACGGCGTACCGGGTGACCGGCTGTTGAAAAATGGGGATATCATCAATATTGACGTCACCGTCATTAAAAACGGTTGGCATGGCGATTCCAGCCGCATGTACTGTGTCGGCAATGTCGCCCCTCACGCCAAGCGCTTGTGTGAAATTACCTGGCAAGCAATGTGGCACGGCATTGAACAAGTGCGCCCGGACGCCACCTTGGGCGATGTCGGTCACGCCATTCAGGTGTTCGCTGAAGCGCAAGGTTATAATATCGTGCGCGAATTCTGCGGCCACGGTATCGGACGCCGTTTCCATGAAGAACCGCAAGTTCTGCACTATGGTCGCCCAGGTACCGGATTGCGTCTGCAACCCGGTATGATATTCACCATTGAGCCGATGATTAACGCCGGTAAACGCGACATCCGCCAGATGGGGGATGGCTGGACCATCGTGACCAAAGACCGCAGCCTTTCCGCACAGTGGGAACACACCATCGTCGTCACCGACACTGGTTACGAAGTCTTGACCGTATCTGCGGCGACGCCTGCTCCCCCTGCATTCGTCACTGACAAGCATGCCTCGCTCGCCTGAGAAAATCGCCACTTGGCGCAATCAACTGCACAGCGCCCGCGTCACGATCCGCCATGATTGGCAGTCAGGCGGGTCGGTACGCGCCATGTTACGGCAGCACAGCACACTCATTGATCGGCTGCTGGCCGATATCTGGCGTTACCATGACATCCCTGTCGGAGCTGCCCTGCTGGCTGTCGGTGGCTATGGCCGACGAGAACTGTTCCTGCATTCCGATATTGACATCCTGATTCTGCTGCCCGATGATCCACCGGCCCATACCGAAACCACCATCGAACATCTGATTGGTTCACTGTGGGACATCGGACTCGAAACCGGCCATAGCGTACGCACGCTGGCAGACTGCCTCACCGAAGCAGAAAACGATCTGACCGTGCAAACCAACCAACTGGAAAATCACTACATCACCGGCAACCGCAAACTGTTTCGCCAATTCCGCACCAGCAGCCTCAAGCAATTGAACCCCCAAAGTTTTTTTGATGGCAAACTGGCAGAACAAGATCAACGCCATGCCCGTTATCATGATAGTGTGAGCCAACTGGAACCCAATCTGAAAGAAAGCCCCGGCGGTTTACGCGATTTGCACAACCTGCGCTGGCTGGCTCAAGCCACTGGCGTCGGCGCCGGATGGCAAGATTTCATTCCGGCTCAATTACTCACGCGCGACGAAGTACGCCAGATCAAACGACTGGAATCCTTTCTGTTCAACTTGCGTGCCCGCCTGCATGAACTGGCAGGCCGCCGTGACGACCGGTTGCTGTTTGCCTGGCAAACCGCACTGGCCGAACAATTCCACCTCTCACCACAAGTCAACCGACGCGCCAGCGAACGTCTCATGCAACAGTTTTATCGGGCGGCCAGAGCCGTCGAACAATTGCGTGATATTCTGCTACCCAGCCTGCGCGCACGCGCTTTTGGCAACCCGGATTTACTGGCCATCCCGCTCAATGCGCGCTTCCAGATCCAGGACAACCGGCTCAAAGCCATCGACAACCAACTGTTTGAACGCGAGCCGGCCGCCATTCTGGAAAGCTTTCACCTGTTGCAGCAACACCCGGAACTCTCCGGCATGAGCGCCTCCACTCTGCGCAGCCTGTGGCGCGCACGCTACCGTGTCGACCACCAGTTTCGTCGCGACGCTCGCAACCAGAAATGTTTTATGCAATTGCTGAAAAGCCCCTACGCGGTCACCCGCACCCTGCGCGACCTCAACCGCTATGGCATTCTGGGTCGCTATATTCCCGTCTTTGGCCGCATCGTCGGTCAAATGCAATATGACCTCTACCATATCTATACTGTCGATGAACACACGTTGACCGTTATACGCAACCTGCGCCGTCTGACCATTCCGGAACTGGCGCACGAATTCCCGCTTGCCAGTCGGCTTATCAACCATTTCCAACAACCCGAACTGCTCTACCTTGCCGCCCTGTTTCATGATATCGCCAAAGGTCGTGGTGGCGACCACGCCCAACTGGGTGCCATCGACGCACGCCGTTTCTGCCAATCACACCATCTTGATACAGCAGAAACAGAACTGGTAACCTGGCTGGTACGCGAACACCTGTCTTTTTCTGCCACCGCACAAAAACAAGACCTGAGCGACCAGGAAACCATCGAACGCTTCGCCCGCCGCATGCCGAGCGAACGTCACCTGATTGCGCTATACCTGCTGACCATTTGTGATATCCGTGGCACCAGCCCCACCGTCTGGAACGCCTGGAAAGCCAAACTGATGGACGAGTTATTCTACGCCTGCCGCCGCCAGCTTGCCCACGACGACAGTCAACCCACCGGTAGCGACATCACCAAACGAGAAGCCACCCGGCTATTGCGCCTGTACGGTCTTTCGCCACACACTGAAGACGCCTTGTGGCAACAGCTGGAAGACAGTTACTTTCTTCGCCACAGCGCCAGCGAAATCGCCTGGCACACCCGCCGTTTATGGCACAGTATCCAGACAACCAAACCCATCGTACGCGCTCGCCTGTCGCCCGATGGCGAGGGCATACGCACCCTCATTTACATGCCGGACGCACCCGGCCTGTTCGCGCGCATCTGCGCCTTTTTCGACAAAATCCGCTACAGCATCGTCGATGCGCGCATTCACACAACCCGCCATCATTATGCGCTGGACAGTTTCACCATCCTCGACCCCCAAAATCAGGGCACTACCTATCGCGATTTCCTGAGCTACATCGAATACGAACTCACCCGCTATCTGGAATCCGGCTCGCCCATTACGGCTCCATCCCCCCCCCGTTTGAGCCGACAGCTGCGGCACTTCCCGCCCACCGCCGAAATACAGCTGCGCCCTGACGAAAACGATCATTTCCATACCCTGCAACTCACCGCCGGTGATCGCCCCGGCCTGTTGCTGGCCATTGCGCAAATTTTTGACCGCTACCAGATTCACCTGCAATTGGCCAAAGTCAGCACCAACGGCGAACGGGCCGAAGACACTTTCCTCATTTTTGGTGACGGCCTGACCCAACTGCAAACCCGCACCCAAATGGAACGTGATCTGCTGCAAACCCTGACCATTGTGCCGGTCTGATTTCACGTCACACAACAGCATAAATGCGACGACTCTTTGCTCAACCATCTATAAGTAGTACACCATCTGGTTACGCCCGGATGCTCTGGCGGCATGCAATACCCGCTCGGCATGCCGCATAAAGGTTTCCACGTCTTCCTCCGGTAGTTTTTTGCTCACCAACCCAATACTGACTGCAACATTCAAGGTACCCGCTTTGGTCGGTACGGCAACGGCGGACAGAAAGTGCACCAACCTCTCCGCCAAAGTTTTTGCCTGTTTTTTGGTACGGCCGGATAACAGTGCAGCGAATTTTTTACCTGCGTCAATGCAAACCAAAGACGCCTGTTCATGCAGAATATTCTGCATGCGAGCAATCAAAGTGCGCAAAACCTGCTCAGCCACCGCGTGTCCATGATGATTATCGATATCCTGCAAACCATCAATCACTATCATCAGCAACATCGCCGGCATGACCGGGTCGAACGGTTTCCGGAATGCCTGCGCCACTTGTTGTTGCAAATAGAGCAGATTCGGCAACCCGGTCAGGTTATCCGTCATTTCCTGCTGCTGCAATTGCTGCGCCAGATGACGATCGGCCGTCACATCATGGAACAGCCACAAACGCCTGTCGCTATCTGCCACCGGATGCGTGTCCACTGCCAAGGTCATCGCCGGCAATGACCACTCGCATTGTATCGATGCCTGGACATCCTGTTGCAAACCGGCATACAGACGCTGCAATTCTGCCCGGTTGCCGCACACAGACAGCATATTGCGCAGGGTATCGGCGACTTCACCTGGCGCCATTTCGGCGGAAGATAAATGAAACAACCGCAATGCCGCCGGATTCATGCGCCCGGATTGTCCGGCAAGGTCTGTCACCATCATGGCCAATGGCTGCGCGTCAAACAAATCACGAAAAACGGCACTCTGCGCGCGCTGGCGTTGCAATAAACGATGACTTTGCAATAAATGACCGGTCAGATTCGCCAGCGCCGCGAAACGCGGCGTATCCGTATCCTGGCTTCTGGCAGGCGATTGCAACCAGAGCAATAGCCACAAACTATCCGGCGCATCAGGCGTGGAGCAGGCAAAAAAGCGCATTTGCACCGGCGGTTGCGGCAAACGACAGGCAATGGCGCTGGGCAAAAAATCATCGGGTCGCTCGGTTGACAAATGAAAATCCTCTACCGCCAACGATGGATCGCTGAACAACAGCCTTGCCACGCCATTTGCCGCCACATCAATCAGCACAGAAAAGTCAGCGTCGCTCTCCGCGCGGGCTAACGCCATCAACGCCAATACCGCCTTGCCAGAGACATCGCCATCCTTCACGTCAACCGGCATCTGGTCAGCTTCCACGTGCATTACCCGTTCTGACGCCTGATCCGGTGCCATCATGGTGCCGCCTCGTGAAACGGAATATCAAGGTATCCGGCCAATACCGGTTTTAACAACTCGGGTTGAGTGACGTGAGGCAGATGTCCCGTCACCGGAATACTGTCGAGCGTAGCATGGGCAATCTGCCGCTTCATGGCACGAACCGCGGCCAGCGGCGTGAGCGGATCCTGTTTACCATGTAAAATGTGTACCGGCACACGAATACGCGGCTGACATTCCCGCACGTCGGCCTGAAAAAACGCTCGCATCAACGCGATGGTCATCTCCGGTGACATCGACAACAGATGACGTAATACCACATCCAGCACCAAAGGTTCTTCGATTGCCAGTGTTTTGCGAGCGAAGCCGTTCGCCCAGGCCG
Organism: Pseudomonadota bacterium; assembly: GCA_021790515.1. Classification (GTDB taxonomy): domain Bacteria; phylum Pseudomonadota; class Gammaproteobacteria; order Burkholderiales; family Sulfuriferulaceae; genus Sulfuriferula. Next base: position 27,356 of record JAJYHV010000046.1, on the reverse strand, counting down.
CATGATTTTTGTGTATGGTTGCGTACATTTCATTCAAATCAGTCTGAGCCAGTTTGGTCGGATAATCTTCCGCGGCAAGATAACGTGGCAACCCCTGCAATGCCAGCACACGCCCAACCTTGTCCGGGCGAATGGCAGCGGCCGTCAGCCCAATCATGACGCCGGTCGAATGTGCCAATACCGTCACAGCTGACTGTTTGATGCCAGCCAGAATTTCCAGAAAATCATCAACATGTCCGTATAAATGATGGTGACGTTGCGGCAGACAGGTCTCGGCGCCATCCGCACCTGCTCCCGCGATATTGTAAGACAATACAGTAAAAAACCCGCTCAACCAGGGCCGCAAGGCTTCCCACGCGCGTTGATCGGTACCAAAACCATGCAACAGCAACAGGGTTCGTTCCCCAGAACCAGTCACACTGCCGTGCAGCCGGTCAAAAATAGTAGCCATACTGTAACCTGCCAACTCCATGACGAGCAAATTATGCCGATAAAATGTGACAATATTGGGATAGGCCGCGCCGCCAACAACGATATGAAATGCTAAACTGCCAACCATGCACTCACCTCTGACACCCATTCTGATTTTACTGGCAGCCGCGGTCCTCATCACCGCCATTCTTCAACGCTGGCGACTGCCCTCCATGCTGGGCTATTTGCTGGTCGGAATTTTATTGGGTCCATACAGCATCGACTGGTTGCCCAATACGCCAAACACTGCCAATCTGGCTGAATTCGGCGTCGTATTCCTGATGTTCAGCATCGGACTCGAATTCAACCTGTCCAAATTGCGCGCCATTCGCCGTACCGCATTCCGTTTTGGTGCGGCACAAGTGCTCAGCTTCATCACTCTGACCGTCATGATTGCAAAAAGCGCCGGCCTGCCTTGGGCAGCCGGTCTTGCCGTTGGCGGCGCATTGGCCATGTCATCCACCGCCATTGTAAGCAAGCTGCTAAGTGAAAAACTGGCGCTGCAATCAGAACATGGCAAACAGATGATTGCCGTATTGCTGTTTCAGGATCTGGCGGTCATCCCCTTGCTGATTCTGATGCCATCACTGGCGCATGGCGAAATGCATTCCTTGCTACCCCTGCTGCTTGCCATCGGTAAAGCCGCACTGGCACTGTCTTTATTGCTGTTTGTTGGCAAACAGCTCATGCACCCCTGGTTCCACTGGGTAGCCAGCCACAAATCATCCGAGCTTTTCATGCTCAATGTTCTGCTGATTACCCTAAGCCTGTCGTGGATGACATGGCGGGCAGGACTATCGCTGGCACTGGGTGCTTTCCTGGCTGGCATGCTGATTTCCGAAACAGAGTATCGTTACCAGGTGGCCGACGACATCAAACCGTTTCGCGATGTCTTGTTGGGACTATTTTTTGTCACCATCGGCATGCAACTCAATCTGCACATGGTGTGGCAACACTTTTTGCTGATCATTCTGATGTTACCGGCATTGATCGTCAGCAAAACACTCCTGGTATTTGCCATTGGCCGCGGGATGGGCAATACCGCCGCTACGGCCTTGCGCACAGCGCTGGGACTGGCGCAAGCCGGTGAATTTGGCTTTGTATTGTTATCACAGGCCAGTGCGCTGCACCTGATTGCCGACAATCCCGTACAAATCATTCTGGCCACAATGATTGTTTCCATGATGAGCGCTCCCTTCCTGATTCAACACAGCGAACGCATCGTGCGCAGATTCTGTCGCAATGAATGGAACGATCGCGCACGCGAACTGCACGACATCGCTCGTCACGGCATAAACGCCAATGGCCACCTCATCATTTGTGGTTACGGTCGCAGCGGACAAAATCTGGCCCGGTTACTGGAATCCGAACAGGTCAGTTATATTGCGCTGGATGCAGATCCAGCGCGGGTACGGGATGCTTCGGCTGCTGGTGAAACCGTAGTATTTGGCGATGCCTCACGGCGTGAAGTCCTGCACGCTGCCGGACTGACCCGGGCGCGTGGCATGGTCATCAGCTTTGCCGACCACGCGGCATCGATGCAAATCTTACGTCTTGTGCAAGAACTGCGCCCGGACTTGCCGGTTATCGTGCGCACGCTGGATGAAACCGATCTGGACAGCCTGAAACAGGCGGGCGCCATGGCAGTCGTACCCGAAGTATTGGAAGGCTCACTTATGCTGGCCTCACACGCGCTACTGCTGCTCGGCGTACCATTGAGCCGTGTCCTGAAAAAATTACGCACCGTGCGCGAACAACGCTATGGCCTGCTGCGTGGATTTTTTCGCGGTGCCAGTGATACCGATATTAGCGAATCTGCGCAATTGCGTTTATTACCCATACTCATCACTGACGAAGCCGCTGCTGCCCACCACAGCATCGAACACACCAAACTTGATGAGCTCGATGTCGAAGTGCTGGTCGTACGTCGGCACAATATTCGCGGACTCGACCCACAACCCCATATGCAGATTTTGCCCGGTGACGTATTGGTGTTGCGCGGAACTGCCGAGCATCTCACCAACGCTGAGGCACGCCTGTTGCGCGGATGACAGGGCTAGGGAAGCGCTGATTAACTCCTCCACGAACAGAAAATCAACCCGATCCTGATTCCTGTGCCGGTCGATTTCTGTGCCGATCAATTCCTGCACCCATACACCCGATTACGCTAGATTACGTATTTATCGTATCGTATAATGGGCTGGGAAACCATTCGCCCTGTCACTTTTATACTGGTTTTCGCGCGCCCATACAATGACCCGATAGATTGATAACAAGTTAACCACCACTTCGCCCATGCTCACGACAAATCAACATCAAAACGACCAAACCATGCGCGAACTGCTGGAATGGAATCAGGCGTTATTATATAACGCCAGCGATGGCATTCACATCCTCGACGAAAACGGTCATCTGGTTCTGGCATCAAAAAAATTCTATGACATGCTGGGGTACGACGGCACAGAAATGACTGGCATGCACGTCAGCAAATGGGACCGCAATCAAAACCCGGCACAACTCAATACAAGCCTGCAAAAAAATCTGCAGCAAACGGATGCATTTACCTTTGAAACCCAACACCGACGCAAAAATGGCAGTTTGTTTGACGTAGAGATTTCCGCATTTCCGCTTTTTCTACAGGGCAGGCATCTGTTGTATTGTTCCAGTCGTGACGTCAGTGAGCGCAAGATACTGGAAAAAAACCTGCGTCAACAAATCCATTTCAATACCCTGTTATCCAGCGCCAACGAAGCCATTGCCACTGCCACAACAGAACCGGAATTACTACAAAGCCTGTGTGACCTGAGTGTTCGAATCATCGGAGCCTCACTGGCGTGGATCGGCAAACCGGCAGCGGATGGTTATATCCAATTTGTTGCTGCCAGCGGTAACGTCGCGCACCTGCAACAAATCCGCATCTCCATCCACGCCGATTCGGTGGACGGGCAAGGCGTGGCCGGTACCGCCTGGCGTCGTGCGCAAGCCCTATACGTTTCAGACATCGCATCAGGGGCAAGCAATACTGCGTACACCGAGCAAGCGTACCAGAATGGGCTGCTTGCCAGCGCCAGCCTGCCTATCATGCGCCGGGGCAAACCATGGGGGATCGTGGCAATTTATTTTGCTGAACATACCCATTTCACAGCAGAATTACGAAAAATTCTCGAAGACCTTGCCATGGATATCGGTTTTGGCCTGGATAAACTTGACATCATCCAGTCCGAGCGCGACAGCAATACATATAACCTGCTCCTGCTGAACAACATGGCCTCCGGCATCATCGTCATGCGTTATCCGGAACGCATCGTCGAGCAAAGCAATGAATACGCGCTGGCATTTTATGGCATACGCGATAAGAACACCCTGCTCTTGCAACACTCGCGCAAACTGTTTCTCAACGAGACCGATTTCGAACGCATGGGCAAATTTTCCCGTCAGGTACTAAAAAACGGACAGGGCATGTTACACGACGTGGCTTATCGGCGTCAGGACGACGGCTCTACGATATACGCCGATTTATCCGGTCAGCGTATGCCGTCGCATGACAATATGCAACGCATCATCTGGACCATTATCGATGTCACCGAGCGCCATCAGCATGAACAGAAACTGCAGCAACTGAGCGAAGAATACCAGAGCCTGCTTGACAATGCTGTCACCGGCATTGTGTTGGTACGTGATGGCAAAATCGTCTCCTGCAATACGCGACTGGCAAGAATGACCGGATTGTCGATGGAACATCTCGTCGGCGCGCCAACGCGCCAGATTTACAGTGACGACGTTACCTATGCGCGCGTGAACGCAGCCTACGCCGATCTGATACGACAACAATTTGTCTACATCAAGAATGTCTCCTTGTTGCACGCCAAAGACGGCTCTCGCCTTTGCGATTTTCACGGCCGCATGCTGCCAGACGGCATCACTTCGGTATGGACCATAGAAGATGTATCTCGTCGGGAAATGGACACCCGTCGCCTGCGCCGCCTATCTCATTTCAATACCCTGTTGTCGGAAGCCAACCAGATTATTGCCAAAGCGGACAACGAGGCGACATTGCTGGAAACCATCTGTACCCTGCCTTTGCAATTTACCGAAGCCAAACTATGCTGGATTGGCAAGCCGGATGATGACTGCCGAGTGCATTTTCTGGCGAGCGCTGGCGCCACCGATTACCTGAACCGCATATGCATTTCCACATCGCCAGACATTCCCGAAGGATACAGCATGTCGGGCGAATCCTGGCGCAACCAGCAAGCCATTTTCACCGCCAGCCTCGACAATCAACCGGCAATGCAGCCCTGGCAGGACATCACCAAAGCCTTTGGACTGAACTCCTGCGCCAGTCTGCCCATCTGGCGTGCCGGGGAATTGTGGGCGCTATTAACGGTGTACTATGAACAGAAAGACATCTTCGATAGCGGTTTGCAAAAGATTCTGCAAGATTTGGCCGAAGACATCAGTTTTGGTCTGGATCGTATCGACATCCTCGCCCAACAACGTCAAGCAGATGCCTTCAACATGGCATTACTCAACAGCGCAACGGCCGGAATTTCCGTGGTACGCTACCCGGAACGCATCATCATCGACGCCAATCAGGCATTCATGGATATCATGGGATACACCCACGCGGAACAATTCCTGCACCAACCTGCACAACAAATTTATTCCAATACATCACAAAACCGGCACATGGTAAAGCTGGCTGAAAACATCTTGCGCCATGAACGAAGCAGTCTGCGTGATATGAAAGTTCTGCGTACTGACGGACGCACCATTTTTATCGATATTTCCGGCCAACTGTTACCACAGGAAGACGTCGACCATCCCATCATTGTCTGGACCTCGGTCGATGTGACAGAACGACACCGATTATCGGTCGAGTTGTCGCGCCAAGCACTGTTCGATGCCCTGACCGATTTGCCCAACCGCCGCGCACTGGATCTTGAACTGGAAAGAGCCATGGCACGGGTCAACCGCCACAACTGCATTCTTATCACTTGCATGATTGACCTGGACGGTTTCAAACCCATCAACGACACCCATGGGCACGATGCCGGCGATCTGGTACTAAAAGAAATCGCCAACCGCCTGCGTGAAAACCTGCGCCGCACCGATTTCGTCGCCCGACTCGGCGGTGATGAATTTGTGCTGCTGCTGGAAGATTGCCACTCCATTGACGAAGTCATTATTGTCCTGAACAAAATCGGCGACGCTGTCCGGCAACCCATCCGGCTATCTCCGGAATCGTCGGTACAGATTGGGCTTTCCGCTGGTATCAGCATCTACCCTTTTCTTGACAACAACAACCCGGACATGCTCATCCGTTATGCCGATCAAGCGCTATATGTCAGTAAAGGATTGAAAAACAGCCGCTTGCATTACTGGAGCCTGTACGGCGACAACCATGTCGCGCAACCAACCCCGGTACAATCCATGCTGGAAACAGGTGCGCTGGAAGTCTTTTATCAACCGATTCTCGATAACCTGTCGCGCCAGGTCGTCGGAGTGGAAGCGCTGGCCCGCATTCGCAACGAACACGGACAACTACTTGCTCCGGCAGAATTCCTGCCTTGGCTCAGCACAGATGATTTGTTCGAACTGAGCCGAAATGTCCTGCTGCAATCGATACAAGACATCACCAGCCTGGACGAGCGTGGACTGCAATTATGGATATCCGTCAACATCGACCCGACCTCCATCTCAGCCCATTGTGTCGATTGCCTGAAAACCCTGATTGAGGAACGCACCATTTCGGCCGAACGCATCGTGCTGGAAATTCTGGAGGGCAGCAATTTTCTGGAACAAAAAGACGCCCTCGATCACTTGCTCAAACTGAAAGCGCTGGGGGTCTGTCTGGCGCTCGACGATGTGGGCAGCGCCTACTCCTCATTACTGCGACTAAAGACCTTGCCGATTGATAAAGTCAAACTCGATCAGAGCTTCGTTCGCACGCTGGAGCAAGATCCGACCGGTATTCTGTTTACGGCCACCGTTCTCGATCTGGCACGTGATCTGGGTGTCGGAATGGTTGTAGAAGGCGTGGAAACCGACGACATTCTGGACGCCGTCAGCGTACTAGGCATTCCCTTGCTGCAAGGTTACCAGATTGCCCGCCCCATGCCGCTGGCCGAACTAAATGCTTTCCTGGACAGACCCCCCGTTCGCCGCCCACAACACCCCACCAGCCTGCTGGGCGTATATGCCAAACAGATAGTTCACGACCGCTCCCTGCGCAACATGCTTCGTCAACACCACCAAATCGTCAATTCCACGCAATTGGGCAACACCAATGCCTGCCCGATTCATGACGATCTCATCCGTATGAATTTTGCCACCGATCACCCCCTGCACCAGCACCACCACCGGTACCATGTCGCCATCGCCACTTTTCATGACGTGTTGACTCGCCACACTATCAATGAAAACTGGCAACCCATTCAAACCGCCCAAGACAACTTTTTGACAAATCTACTGCATTACTATCAGAAAGGAAAAGTCAGCCATGCCCTTGTCCCAACTTGATAAACACAGTGCGCTCATCCTGATTGATCTACAACAGGGTATCGTCGCCTTACCAACCGTCCATCCGGCCAGTGACATTGTCAACCGTGCCAACCGCCTCACCCATGCCTTTCGTGCCCGCCATCTGCCCGTGGTACTGGTCAACGTAGCAGGCGCGCCAGCCGGCCGTACCGAACAAAAAATACCACCGATGACATTCACACCCGAATGGAGCATGTTAACTCCCGAACTCGAACAGCAAGCCAGCGATTTTCGGATAACCAAACGCCAGTGGGGTGCCTTTCACCAGACAGGACTCCACGATTGGCTGCAACAGCAGGGAGTCACCCAGATCGTGCTGGCAGGCATTTCCACCAGCAAAGGCGTCGAGTCCACCGCGCGCAACGCGCATGAACACGGCTACAACGTCGCGCTGGTCATCGATGCCATGACCGATCGAAATATCGAAGCTCACCGCAACAGCATCGAAAAAATATTCCCCGCGCTAGGCGAAACAACCACTACCAATGACTTGCTGCACCTGCTGGCAACGCAAGCAGACAACTGACTGCCGACAATCAACCCTTGCTCACGCCTTATATTTCGGATAATAAAACTGATAGTACCAGGCGTAGGCGGTTTCAATCTGCGCCTGTATGCGCGGAGAGATGTCGTGCCGCTTCGGTGCCTTGATGGCCGTGTGCTGCGTATGCGGATATTTCATGTGGTAATGGCTATCGCTCTCCGGAACCAGTTTTGCCTCGATATGATCCGGGTCGATGGCAAAGGATGAAACACCAAGCCAGGCAAAGAGGTGTGACATACAAGCCGCAGGATTGCTCATCAGGTCTTCGAAGCGCACGAAATACAGTCTGTCCTGAACCGCTTTAGGCAAGTCCTGCACAGCATGAATGGAAATCAGCGGCGCGCCAATGACTTTATCTTTGGCAAACAGCATGTCAGCGCGACCAAAACGGTCAAAATCAGCCAGGTGATCGATTGTGTCGAGCAAGATGGTTTTTTGGTGTTGCGATTCAATCGAGCCATAGATTTGCCCCAATTCACGCAAACAGACGATCATCTTCGTCTCAGGCGCCAAAGTCAGCGCCAATTCGATGCAATGTAACCAGGCGCGATTCTTGTCCACCACGACAGCTTGACCGGAATCCTGCATCCAGCCACGCAGAAATCCGGTCATCGCCGTTTGCAGGTGCCCGTAACTCGCCGCAAAACTGTTGTCGAGTTGCGCGAGCATGAATTGATCTTCACTCGCCATGCGGCGAATGCCAAGCAGCAGATTGCACAAGGGTGAACTTTGCCCTTCGCAACCAATTTCAGGATGCATGGCGAGCATTTGACACAACAGGGTGGAGCCTGCCCTGGGCAGGCCCGTCACCGTCACAAAACGGGCAGTCACCCCCTCAGAACCCTTTGGCAATCTGCAACCAGGCGCGCGCGGACGGCGCGTTGGGAACTTGTGACGGATCAGGCCCGATCGGCGCTGCCACGTACACCTTGGCAACCCACTGGTTTTGCGTGCTCCAATTCATGCCAACCCCCGCACCCGACAGGGTTGCAGTATTGTTACCCGCTGCCGATGCTCCCACCCACAGGCTACGGTTGATGGTAACGTTTTCACTATCCACAAACGCCACCGCCTGCCAGTCGCCATTCCATAGACTGCCCAGATCGTGCCGCCATTCCACCGTGCCCAAAATACCTTCATCGCCGGTCAGCACGCCCATGTCATACGCGCGCACGGTGTATGGACCACCGACCACCAGTTGTTGCGAGATGTCCAGATTCGTATTGGTCAATTGCCCGCTCACCGCTATGTACAAACTGTCAAGGCTGGTAAACCCTTGCAAGCGAGTGTAACTGAAGTCCAGTTTGGCAAAGTTGCCCTGTGTCTGTGTCGTGCCGGCATCGCTGATTTGCGCGTTCGGGTCATCAAAATTCACCTGCCCGTCGGTCAGGCTCGCGTTCCAGGTATTCGCGGCGCCGGCCAGTACATTGTCGCGCCAGTCACCATTCGCCGTTCCCGTCCAGTTGTCCAGATGGCGCTTGTCGTGAATGCTGCTGCTATTGAGATTATCCAGCAAAGCCATGTGATCATACTGCAACTGGACGTACAGGTTGTCGTTCTGGCTACGAATGATAGGCTGCTTCAACCACGCACTGCTGATTTCCGCCGTGCCATTGCCATCCAGATTGGCCAGATTGCCACCCAGAATATAATGCAGCGCCGAGAATGACGCGCCCACCCGTGTGCCCAGACCGTTCAGTAATGTTTCATACCCCACACGGCCATAGTTCATATCCGAGCCTGATGACAGCACCGACAAGCTCAAAACATCACCCATGCGCAACGGATTCAGAATGTTCAGATTGCCCGAACCGCGTACCCGTCCGGTATAGGCATTGCCATAGTTATCCAGCCCCACGCTGCCATTGACCATCGGCAGCGGGTCGGTGACCACATCCAGATCAGACGTACCCACTGTGTCACCCGGCTTCAGGGTCGCGTGCGCAGACACGCCCGGAATGTCCGATAGCAGCAGCAGGCTGTTGTCCATCGTCGATTGTTCGATCACCGCGCCACTGTGCAGTGGCGCGAGCGTGTCTTGCAACAGACCATCGTTGACCCGGCTGTGGTTGTCCAGATTGATTTTGCCAAAACTGGCTTCCAGCACTTCAAACGTCACCACACCGTCAGCAATGCGCTGTGCCGGAATGAACGCGCGCGCCAGCGGATAGCCGTGTGCATGGTAATAATCAGTGATACGACCGGCCAACATCTGCAACTGGTTCAGCGTTTCTTCTTTGCCCTCACCATCGGCCACCAATGCATGCAGCGCCGCCGTATCTATCTTGTGATTGCCAATAATACGAATACTGCGCACCATGAACGGCACTGTGGTCGGCAAACCGCCTTGTTTCGCTCCCTCAATGGTCAGCCCGGTGTTGGCGGACGACGGAGCCTGCGGCAAATTCGGCTGCACTTCCTGCAATTCCGAACCCGCGCTCGGCACTACGACAGGATCGGCCGCCTGCGCGAACAGAGGAAGTGCGAGACTGAACGCCGCAACCAGTGGGCGTAATGGAAGGGATGTTTTCATGGATGATGATCTTTCATTTCGTCAATTATTCTGGCAATGTATCACAGCGTCGGCGCCGTGATACATCCGTTCATGCAACATGGCATCAATTCAGGCTTATGACATCGTCCGGCAAGCGAACACCACCATCAAGAACCCGCAATGTACCCGGTGCACCAATATTCCCGTTCACGCCAGTGCCACCTTGGCCTTGCCCGAAAATAAACAGCACGCCCTGATAGTTATTGTTCGCCGGCGAATAAGCACCTTCCTGACCAAGTTCACCATTCTGCACAATCATCAAATTATACGGTGGCGTAAAAATAGCCGGCTCGACACCTTCCAGCGAAGATACCAGATTCTGCACGACCAGTGGCAAACTGTTGGGCTGAATCGTCAACGCCATGGCGTTGCCCGCACTCTGCAAAACACTGGCCAGATAGTTGGCATCGACCACTGTCACACCACTGCCGTTGATGGCGTAATGGCCCGGCACTGAAGATGTCGTTGCAGCCGTAGCCCACGCTGGTACGCCGGTATAAGGCGAATCGCCTGACACCACGCCGGAAATGGTGCCGGATAACGCAGGAATCGGGTGACCGCTGATCACGCTGATCGGGCTCGCCACATACATCAATTGTGCTTGCGACACCATATAATTGGCCGTGGGCGTCGTCGCCCCGCCAAACGTGTAGTTGCCCGCATCCGTACCCGTCACACCACCCGCAACCGTCTGGTCATAACTGCCTGCATCCAGATGACCGCTGCCGCTGTTGACCGGATTGACAATCGTCGCCGCATTCGTCGCCGCCACATTATCACCCG
>JAJYHV010000046.1:8396-15662 GCA_021790515.1 Pseudomonadota bacterium | reverse complement strand
CACCACGTTGCTGAAGCTCACCGCTCCGGTTGCCGCTGCCGTGCCATACGTCGTCGTCACCCCGGCAATCGCACCATTCAGCGCCAACGGGCTCACCGTGTAATTGCCTGTCGGGATACCCGCAAACGTATAGTCCGCAGTATCCGTACCGCCCGTCAGACTACTGACGGATTCGACCCCGGTATAACTACCCGCTTTGAAGTGGCCGCTACTGCTGAGATTACCCGTTGTATTCACCGCCACGATTGCCGTTGGCACATTGCCCGATATCGCGTTGGTAAATGTTACGGCTCCCGGGTTCAAGGGCGATCCATACGTCGAAGAACCCGACGCAATGCTACCCGTCAACGCCAATGGTGTCACCGTCCAGGCCGCTGGTGTCGTGTAAGACACCAGCTGATAATTATTCGCGCCTGAGCCACTCAAACTCAATCCGCTCAGGTAATTGAAATTATAGGTACCGACATTACTGCTGGCCGTCGGCACGCTGCTGCCCGCTGCGCCGGCATACGTCGCTGTCCCGCCGACGGTCGCATTGGTCAACGTCATGACAGAGCCGCTGGCGTTCACCAAAGTATAAACAAACGAAATCGGACTCCCATACACACTGGTGCCAGAAGTCGGATCAATGTAAACCGGCGTTGCCAATGACACACATCCCGCAGTCAACGCACACAACACAGGATAACCATTATTCTGTCCGGAAACGAAACCCCAAACCGGTGTCGCGAAATCAAAACCCTGAAAATTGGCCATGGTCACCTGCTGCATCTGTGTTGTGGTCAAACCGCCACCACCCGTCACCGTCGCGCCTGTTCCCGAAAATCCTGTTCCCGTCGATGTCACGGTAGAATTCCAGTAACCATTGGTAATGGCACCACTGTAATTTTCCCCTATCAACCCGCCGATGTTGCCACTGCCACTCACACTACCCGTTGCATAACTGTTGCCGATCGTACTGCTGCCGACATAGCCCACCAAACCGCCGACATCGGTGCCACCGCTCACGCCGCCCGTGGCGTAGCTGTTGTTGATCACACCAATGCTGTACCCCGCCAGACCGCCAACATCATCTCTCGTACTGCTCACACTGCCGGTGGCGTAGCTATCGCTGATCGTGCCGGAATCAGCCCCCACCAGGCCGCCGACATAGTTACCCCCACCACTCACGTTGCCCGTGGCGTAGCTGTCGCTGATCACGCCGACGTTAGCGCCCACCAGACCGCCAATCTCCAGGGAGCCACTGCCCACGCTCACCACGCCAGCCGTGGCGTAGCTATTGCTGATCGTGCTGTTGCTGCTGTTCCAGCCAACCAGGCTGCCAACATAACTGCTCCCGCTCACGCTACCGCCTACCAACCCGACATCACGAATGTTGGCGCCAGATCCGGTCTGGCCAAACAAACCGACATCATTCGCCGATGGCAGGTTGATGGTCAGGTTGCTGATGACGTGACCCAGACCATCGAAAGTGCCGGTAAATGAGGTCGTTGAGTTGCCGACGGGCACAAACCCGCCCGCAGTACTCCAGACATCATTCAAACCGCTGGTGGTATTGGTGTTGGTTGCATTAACATTTGTGCCAAGGGTATAACTGGCGCCGGGTGCCATCGCCATCAACTGCAATTGATGGGCATTAAAAACCGTGGTCGAATATTCTGATGCCAGCATCGGGAAAGTAGCCCCTGCCACTCCGCCGGCATTGTTCAACGAACCATTCGTATCCACCATGACCCAGTTATTGCCCGTCGCGTCCGGTGTGGTGGTAAAGACAAACCCGGCAAAATTCGTCGCGGTTTGCATCTGGGTCGTCGTCAACGCTGACACGCTGTTCAATGTCGATGCGCTTATCGTGCTGTTGTTCACCCCGACAGCCGCCCCTGCCGTACTGCTGTCCCAATAACTGTTGGAGATGACGATTGGTCCACCCAGCGTTGAACCGTTGACGCTGATCCCGCCAGTTCCGCCGATCAACGCGCCTGCCGTCACCAAACCCGCCGTACCTGTCACGTTACCAATGGACCAGGTTTGAGCGATTGTCGAGCCGGTATGTCCTGCCGTGGCCACGCCAACCAATCCGCCGACATAAAAGTAACCCGTATAGGCACCGCTCACCGTTTCACTGACCGCACCCGTGGCATAAGCATTGGCAATCGTGGCGGAAGAACCATAATTCGCGCCGACCAGGCCGCCGACGAATCCGGCGGCAGACGATGAGGTCTGCGTCAGATTCGCCGTCACGCTACCGGTCGCATACGCATTGGTGATCGAACCGCTGTTCAAGCCGACCAGGCCACCCAACCCGACCGGAGAACTGGTGGTTCCCACCCCGTTGTTCGTGCTGTTGACACTCGCGGTTTCGCTGACATTACCGCTGGCATCACTATTTTGTATCACCGCCGGAGGAGCAGTATTCCCGCTATTTGGCCCGCTGTTTTGTCCGACCAGGCCACCCGCCGCCGCGCCATTCGTCGCAGTCACTGTGCCAGTGGCGGCACCATTGTTGATGGAACCTGTCATGACGAGTGTGCCGCCGATCGGGTTTCCGCTGCCATTGTTGCCGACCAGGCCGCCGACGTAGCCCTGAATACCATAACTGCCTTGCGCGATGGCAGCGCCTGTCACATTGCCGACAGCCAAACCGGAGACGATCGAGCCATAATTACTGCCGACCAGGCCACCCACACCACCCTGACCATTCACTGTTGCCTTGGCCGCTGCCGCGCTGATCGTTCCGCCGATATTTTGCCCGACCAACCCGCCAGTATTGGCGACATAGTAAGTGCTGGTGCCATTGGTCCCCGTAAACAGTGTTCCGGTGACACTACCGGTGACAAACGCATTGGCAATGGAGCCAATGGTGTTCGTCGTCGTTCCGCCACCCGTCTGCTCTATGTTACTGCTGTATCCTGCCAGGCCACCGACATCTCCTTCACCGCTGACCGTCACGTTTGCCAGCACATTGTAAATGGCGCCATAGTTGGCGCCAACCAGCCCTCCGACGTCTTGCGTGGAACTGGTTCCCGTCACACTGCCGGACAGGGCAAGATTGCGGATCACGCCGGTGGATACTTCGATCAACCCGTTGGCGAGATGTGTATCATTGCTGATCGACATGCCGGAAATACTATGGCCCAAACCATCCAGCGTGCCTGAAAAGCTGCCGATGGGGCTGTATGTATTATTAATGACAATATTACTGCCAAGCGCGTAATTCCCGCCTGGGAGACTATTGATACCTTGCAAGCCGGACTGGCTGCTCAAAATCGTAAATACGCTATTGTTGATGGTCAGCGCCCCGCTGCTGGTATCATTGATGGTTCCGGTAAAGGTGCCGTTGCCGGACAGACCCATGTTGAGTGTGCCACCGGATACCGCGGCCTCGCTGCCATTGGCGGTAGCTGTGTTGACCGTCAGTGCTGCCGTGCCGGTAGCTGTCATCACCGCGTTGACATTGACGTTATTGGCTGCGGTCAGCGTCAGGGTATTGGCGCTCCAGGATACCGTGTCATCGACGTTGATGCTACCACTACCGTTGGTGTTGACCGTGCCGCTGGAAGACTGAATGATGACGTTGCCTGAACCCAGAGCAGAGGAGAGTTGCGCACCGGTTTCATCGCCCCCCGATGCTGCAATGGTAAAATCAGCCGGGTCAATCAGCCATGTGCCGTTCAAACCGCTGGCGGCCTTGCTGGTGATGACAGCGTCGTTCGCAATGCTGACGCTGTGCGCGGAGGTTTCAATAAAGCCGCCGCTGCCGCCGCCCGGTGCCGAGGCATCCAGCGTACCGCCGACATTCACTGTACCCGCACTCATACCCCCCAGCAAGTCAATGACACCGTTCTGGTCGTTGACCGTTTGCGCTTCAATGACGCCGGTGTTGTTGACCACGCTGGCCAACAGCGCATTTTTCGCGCCTGCGCTCATGATGACATAGCCGCCATTGGCTTGAATCAGACCGCCATTCTGCGCCAAACTGTTCAACACGCTTTGGTCTACCTGCATCTGCACCAGATTGTTGCCGCTGAAAGTCAGAGTGACGGCGCTGCCGGCACCCAGTGCAGCGGTGCCCAGTTGGGCGGTGATCGTGCCGGTGTTGCTTACCGTGTTACCTATCAACGCAATGTATTTACCATTCAGGCTGCCCTGATTGACGATACTGCCCGTGCCATTGCCGGAAAAACTCGCCGTATTGCCATTCATGCTTACCGATGACAGCGTGGATGCTACCAGGCCGCCAACATTTACCTGCGCGCCTTGTCCAAATAAAATACCGTTCGGGTCGAGCAACCACACCTGCCCATTCGCGTCCAGATGCCCCAAAATCTGCGTGCCGTTAGTGGAATAAATACGGTTTACCGCCACCGATGTCGCCGATGGTTGAATGAAATCGACCGTCTCGGACGGCGCAATGTTGAAACCCGACCAGTTGATCGACACATTGCCGCTGCTCTGACGAATCGTGGTCGTATTCCCCGTTTGGCCGATGGTGGCCGACCCCGCCGTCACCACACCGCCCGTCGGCGCCGCATGCGCGCTGATGGCACCCACCGCCAACATCGCTGCGATCAATTTTTTAGCAGACGACTTGCCGCGCCCGCGCGCAATTTCCGCCACTGCTACCCAAGCCTGCAAAACCTCGTTCCAAACCAGACGATAAATACGATTCAACGACGCGTGACGTTTCATGATAACCTCCCTGGCAAACCATTCTTATCTATACTTGGGATTGTCTTTCATTATAAAAATGACGTCAATACCATCTGAATATATATTTGGCGGATTCCGGCTGTCAGGATTGAAGTGCAATTTTGCTACCGAACCAATTAATAAAACAGAATAATATATGACAAGGGCACTGACCGGCGAGACAAACACAGCGACAATGCACGGTATAGTTTCTCACTCGATTGTGAATAAATGATGACGGAGACAACCTGAAAAATTCAACCAATTGATAAAACAAATAACCCACTGACATACAATGCCTGAATGGGCGGGAAATGAAGCAATCAATACGCACCGAGCCGAAAAAAATACGGTGACAAGGCACAATATAACTTGGCATTCAATTGCGAATAAACAATAATGCTGCCCGTCACGGACTCGCGTTGCGGGTAAGCGCCAGCGCCTGTCTGATAGCGGATACCGGCATTGCTGGTAATGGCCTCTGCAAGTTTTTCGGGCGCCACATCGGCCAGCGCGGCAACAAACAGCAAACTGCCATGCCCGTCGCTAACCAGCACTTGGCTGACCGGCACGCCCCACAACTGGGTATTGGGGGTACGAAACCACCATGCGCCGCCCTGATGCTGATATGGCATACCAAAATGATCGGTGAGATATTGATAGAAATACACGGGTTCCAGCGCGTCCAGACACAGCAGTGCATGCCCGATGACGCTATCAAACGTAGAAGGTTGCACACCAGCACCCTCTGCCGTCCCCGTCAACACGCATAACGCCACAAAACCTGCCAACAACTGCTTACCCAATCCTGTTTTTCGCAACAAAAACCGATTCATGTATCACCCCTGATTACTACATTGCGTTATAATAACGCCATGAATAATTTACAAGACACTCTACCTGCACGCACCATGACGACATCCCCAGCTCGCCGCATCGTATGGCCAATACTTGGCGCCATCAGCGCTTCTCATTTGCTGAACGATATCATGCAATCGTTGCTACTGGCACTCTACCCTCTGCTCAAAGGCAGTTTTCACCTCGATTTTATGCAAATCGGCATGATTACCTTCACCTTTCAGCTCACGGCATCCGTATTGCAGCCTCTGGTCGGCACCGTCACCGACCGGCATGCCATGCCATGGTCGCTCGCGGTAGGTATGCTATGCACCTTTACCGGACTGACAACGCTGGCCAATGCCGACAGCTTTGCACAGATATTACTGGCGGCAGCCTGCGTTGGCATGGGGTCATCCATTTTCCACCCGGAAGCCTCGCGCATCGCCCGCATGGCTTCTGGCGGCCAGCACGGGTTGGCGCAGTCAGTATTTCAGGTTGGGGGTAATACCGGCGCGGCGGCGGGCCCCTTGCTGGCGGCCTGGCTGGTGTTGCCGCACGGTCAGCACAGCATTGAATGGGTGGCCCTTGCCGCACTGGTCGGTTTTGTGCTGGCGCTGGGAATCGGCCGCTGGTATGCCGAACAGCATCGCGTGGCGAAACAGCAGAAACCCGCCAGTCAATCTTCGCCGCTGTCACCACGACTCGTACGCCTGACCTTGGCGCTATTGGTAGCACTTATGTTCTCCAAGTTTTTTTATCTATCAAGCATCAACAATTACCTGATGTTTTATCTGCAACACCGTTTTCAGGTCAGCAACCAATTGGCACAATATCATCTGTTTGCTTTTCTGGCTTCGGTAGCGCTGGGCACATTACTGGGCGGTCCGATTGGCGACCGCATCGGGCGCCGCCGCGTCATCTGGATTTCGCTGTTTGGCATTGCACCGTTCACCCTGGCCATGCCATACGCCGGCCTGAATGGCTCGCTGTGGTTATCGATGATTATCGGCTTTATGCTCGCCTCGGCTTTTCCCGCGATGGTCGTATACGCACAGGAATTATTACCGGGGCGCACCGGAGCAGTCTCCGGGCTGTTTTTTGGTCTGGCTTTCGGGTTGGCCGGCATGGGAGCCGCTTTGTTGGGAAAAGTCGCTGACCTCTGGGGCATCGATGCGCTATATCGTGCCTGTTCTTTTTTACCTGTCATCGGTTTTCTGGCGTTTTGGCTCCCGGATCTGCGTCAGCACGCCCCGCCGCATACCCCTGCAACCACGCCTGCCTGACCGCCTGTTGCAGACAGATTTGCCAGTCGGCATTTCCGGCGATCGACGCATGCCATTCCGGCGACAGCATGGCATCCACCTGCTGTTGCCACGCTGCTCGATAACTCGCCACATCAAAGCGCCCATCCTGTACAAATACGCTCGCCAAACCCTGCGCACCATCAAACCAGACTTCCGATTGCTGCATGATTTCGAATTCGTATGACCAGACATCCACGCCATTGGCATCGGCAATCAGGCGCGGCACATCCAGCACGTCATCTGCAGATGACCACAAACAATCAGCCAGCACCAATTCCGCCGACATTTCGTGTGATTGTCCACGGTAATCAAAAGATAAGTGAGCAGTTACTTTATCCATTCCGTCCCGCCATCCGTTGATATCCACATTGATATCCACATTGCTATCTACCCATCGTGCGCCTACCCGTCATGCGCCTACCCGTCATGCGCC
>JAJYHV010000046.1:0-8387 GCA_021790515.1 Pseudomonadota bacterium | reverse complement strand
TGCGCCTACCCGTCATGCGCCTACCCGTCATGCGCCACATCTTGTGTCAGACATTCTGCCACCAGCGGCAACAAACGTGCCGTCGCACCGCGATGGTCCTGACTGAATTTCAAACCAGCGTCGTGCATACGCTGCCTGACCCCCTCATCCGCCAGCAATGACAGCAACACATCCGCTAATTCTTGCACATCTGTCAGCGCAAGCGCTGCCCCCCCGTCTACGGCTGCCCGCGTAGCCTGCGCAAAATTCCACATGTATGGCCCCACAATCACCGGACACCCCACCGCCGTTGCCTCAATCAGGTTTTGTCCGCCAAATGGCAACAAACTGCCGCCGATGATGGCAACATCCGCCAGCGCAAACCACGCACTCATCTCGCCCATGCTGTCACCCAGCCAGACCCGTGTCGCAACCGTTGGCAACAATCCGCTGCTACGGCGCACCGACGCAAGTCCCCGTTGTTCGAGCAATTGCGCCACGGCGCCAAAGCGTTGCGGATGACGAGGCACCAGCACCAGCAACGCATCGCGTGGCGCGACACGCTGCCAGACATCCAGAATCAGCGCCTCCTCCTGCTCGCGAGTACTCGCCGCGACACAAACCAACCTGCCCGGCGCCAATCCGGCACGCCAATGGCTGGCCAGATCCAGTAACTGTTGTGACGGTTGTTGATCAAACTTGAGGTTACCCGTCACCGTCACCCGTTGCGCACCCAGTTCACGCAAGCGGCGAGCATCTTCGTCACTTTGCGCCGCTACCCGACACAAACGCGTCAGCATGGTGTGCGTCAAGGAAAGAAAACGCCGATACCGCGACGCCGAACGTTCCGACATTCGCGCATTCGCCAGTATCAATGGCACCCTCGCATCCTCGCACGCCAGAACCAGATTCGGCCACAACTCGGTTTCCATCATCACCCCCACGGCAGGGTGATAACGCCTGACAAAACGCCGAACCGCCCAGGCCGTGTCATACGGCAAATAACACTGATCCACACTGGCGCCAAACAAGTATTTACCCATGTCTCGCCCACTCGGCGTACCGTGGGTCAACAACAACCGATATTGCGGATATTGTGCCTGCAAACCGGCCACCAATGGCGCTGCTGCCCGCGTTTCACCCACGGATACCGCATGCAGCCAAATGCGTGGCGCCTTATCCGGCGCAACCGGGTACCAACCCAAACGTTCCGGCACGTGCCGCCAATATCCGCGTTCGCGCCAACCACGCCACCCCAGACGCAGCAATACCAGCGGCAGCAACAACCACACCAATACGCGGTAATACCACATTACAACCGCCGCCGCATATCGCCCTGCACAAAACCAGGCAATGGCCGACTGATATTGCGAGTAAGCGCTAACACCTTAAACAATTCACCCATCTCGGACGGACTCAACAAACGTTGCGCCGCCGCAGTGACACGGGCATGCTGCAAAGCCGGTTCCAACGGCACCTGCGCCAACAAATCCGTGATGCCGCCATTGATGAGAAAATACGCCTGGCTGGTGTAACCGGCCAGTTCCAGGCCCTCGCGTATCCCCGCCACTGCCACAGCGGTAAAATCAACGTGCGCGGTAATGTCCTGCAACCCGGGCAAAAAAAACGGATTGTCGTGTGCGTGATGGCGATAATGACACATCAATGTTCCTTGCCGTCGCTGCGGGTGATAATACTCCCGCTCACCAAAACCATAATCGATCAATAACAGAGCGCCCGCAGTCAACCGGCGCGCCAGATCAGCAACCCACGCCTGACCGATAAGGCCGATTTCACTGACGTAGTCTTCCGGTACGTCGATCGCCTGCGCTGTCTCACGCAAAGCGCCATCCGGCAATGGCAATTCGCCCCACGCCAATGCACCGTCTTCGATTGTCACTCCACGCTGCACCAACTTGTTTTTTTGCCAGTGCACGACATGTACCGGCATGGCGTCCAGCACCTCATTGGCGATGACGCATCCGCGCAAGCTGTCCGGCCAACTGTCCAGCCAGACCACGCGGTCGAACCATTCCGGCACCTGCTGCGCCAACCGGCTGGCCTGCCGCTCACGCAAATCCGGACTAGGTTCCAGGATGCCGTATTGTTCAGGCAACATTCCCTTGCGCGCCAAGACAGGCAACACTGTTGCCGCCAGTACGCCGCTGCCCGCGCCTGCCTCATACACATTGCCGCCGCATTGTTCCAGCACTTGAGCAACCTGTCCGGCCAACACCTCGCCAAACAAGGGCGAAATTTCCGGCGCGGTCACAAAATCACCGGCACCACCCAATTTTTGGGCTCCGGCGCTATAATAGCCCAAGCCGGGCGCGTACAATGCCATTTCCATATAACGGGAAAAGTCCATGACGCCTCCGGCCCGGGCAATTTCGCCGCGGATCTGCGCAACAAGTGTGTTGCTGACCGCCATCGCAACAGCATCGGGTTGCGGCAAATTCAACATTTTGTCATCTCTGTTTCACCAAAAGGAACACCATGCACGGTAAAACCGTTTTCATCACTGGCGGCGCGCGGCGCGTGGGCGCCGCCATTTGCCGCACACTACATGCTGCGGGTGCGCAACTGATGATTCATTATCGCCAATCGGCCACTGAAGCCCGCGCCCTGCAGGCCGAACTCAACACACTACGTCCCGATTCAGTGGCGCTGATTCAGGCCGACCTCAACGATAACGCCAACCTGCCCAGTCTGATACAAACCACCATACGCCATTTCGGTCGGCTGGATGTACTGGTTCACAACGCTTCCAGTTTTTATCCCACGCCGCTAGGCAGTATCCAGGAAACCGACTGGCTCGACCTGATGGGCAGCAACCTGAAAGCGCCACTGTTTCTGGCGCAGGCGGCAAGCACCGAACTGCGCCGCAACAAAGGCACCATCATCCATATCGCCGACATTCACGGCGAATTGCCACTCAAGAACTACTCTGTCTACAGCATCGCCAAGGCCGGCCTCATCGGCCTTACCCGCTCGCTGGCACGCGAACTGGCCCCGGACGTACGCGTCAACGCCGTCTCTCCCGGCGCCATATTATGGCCGGAAAGCGACCCGTCATTCGACGACGTTTCCCGTCAACGCATCATTTCCAGCACCTTGCTCAAACAGGCCGGACGTCCGGAAGACATTGCCGAGACTGTGCTGTTCCTGGCCGCCCACTCGCCCTATATCACGGGACAGATACTGAATGTAGACGGTGGCAGAAGCATCAAAATCTGACCGTCTGCCCGACCCCCGTCCAAAAATTCCCGGTCTTGCCCATAGCAAACCGAGTCTTTCGGCAACGCCTGTCACAAAAGCGCAATATCCGCCACCTGATTCAGCACGCCGTTGAGCTGCTTCAACAGCGCCAACCGGTTGGCGCGCAGGTCGGCATCCTCGCTCATCACCATCACCGCCTCAAAAAATGCATCGACGTCATCCCGCAACTGCGCCAGCAACGTCAGCGCGTGGGCATAATTGCCCGCCGCCACTTGCTGTTCCACCTGTGGTTGCAACTGTTGCACACGCGCATGCAAGCGCTGCTCGGCCGGTTCGACCAAACGGTCAACCGCGACGCTTCCTGCCACCTGCTCTGCCTTTTTCAACAGATTGGTCACCCGTTTGTTGGCAGCCGCCAGCGCGGTTGCGGCGGGCAGAGCATGAAATCCCTGCAGTGCCTGCAAACGCAACAGGATGTCATCCAGTCTGTCGTTCTGCCGCGCCAGCACAGCTTCGATATCGTTACTGTCATGCGCGGTTTTCAGCCAGACGCGCAAGCGGTCGAGCATGAAACCGTGCACCTTGGTGACCGTGTCTGGCACCAGCAATCCGGCCGGAAATTCGGCGCAAGCGCGTTCCAGCAATGCGATCATCGACAAAGGAAGCTGTTCCAGCATGCGCAACACGCCCAA
The DNA here is from genome assembly GCA_021790515.1 of Pseudomonadota bacterium. GTDB lineage: Bacteria > Pseudomonadota > Gammaproteobacteria > Burkholderiales > Sulfuriferulaceae > Sulfuriferula. The sequence continues at coordinate 4,497 of JAJYHV010000046.1, read as the reverse complement.
CGCGGCACGGCGCAAGCCAAACGGGTCCCGGTCGCCAGTCGGCGATTGACCGATGCCGAACATGCCCACCAACACATCCAGCTTGTCGGCCAGCGCCACGCTCACCGCCACAATACCTTGCGGCAGCACATCATCAGCAAAACGAGGCTGGTAATGCGTAGCGATGGCATCGGCCACAGCCGGCGTTTCGCCGTCACGCAAGGCATAATACCGCCCCATGATGCCCTGCAGCTCGGGAAACTCGCCCACCATATCGGTCAGCAAATCGGCTTTGGCAAGGTAGGCCGCCCGCGCCGCCCGCGCCGTATCCCCACCCAGTTCGTGCGCAATCGCTTCAGCACTGCCCATCAATCGCTCGACGCGCGCCAGTTGACTACCCAGTTTATTGTGGTAAACCACCTGCGCCAGGTTTGGTACCCGCGCATCCAGGCGCTGCCTGCCGTCCTGCTCATAAAAAAACCGCGCATCCGACAACCGTGCGCGCAACACCCGTTCATTGCCCTGCACGATCAGCGCCGGATGGGACGAGTGCAGATTGGACACCAGCAGAAAATCAGCCAACAAGGCTCGGTTTCCGTCCAGCAACGGAAAATATTTTTGATGCTGCTTCATCGACAGCATCAGACATTCCTGCGGCACACGCAAAAAATCCGGATTGAAGCTGCCGCGCAATACCACCGGCCATTCGACCAGTGCGGTGACTTCGTCCAGCAAAGTCTCATCCCAGGCCACGGTATCCTGTCCCGCCATCTGCTGCAACTGCGTACGAATCTGTCGCCGCCGTTCGGCAAAATTCGCCACCACCTTGCCCTCGCGCAGCAACGCGGGCGCATAATCATTCGCATTGGCGATGCTGATGTCGCCCGCCGACAGGAAACGATGCCCCCTCGTCACCCGCCCGCTGTCGATTCCCATGATGCGCAAGGGCAGCACGTCGGCACCATGTAGTACGACGATGCGATGCACCGGACGGACGAACTCCGCTTCACCCGCGCCCCAACGCATGCGCTTGGCGATCGGCAACCGCGCCAAGGCCTCCTGCACCAGCGTTGGCAAGCTGTCTGTCAAGGACTGACCGGGCTGCTCGCGGCGAAACACATAATGCGTGCCGTCTGAATCGAGCGCAGCAATTTCCACCCCGCACGAACGGGCAAATCCGGCCAACGCCGCTGTCGGCTGGCCATCTTTCATGCCTGAAATCAATGCCGGGCCTTTGCGTTCGACCTGCCGTGCCGGTTGCATGGCGCGCACCTCGCGGAGCAAAACGGCAAACCGGCGCGGCGTGGCAAACACGTCCATATTGCCACTGTCAGGAAGTGCCATGTCCATGAATCCCGTCTGCTGCAAACCGCCCCGCATGGAATCGGCAAACGACTCCGCCAATTGCTGCAAGGTTTTGGGTGGCAATTCTTCGCACAGAAACTCGATCAACAAACTGTCACGCATGGCTGTTCTCCTGTTTCAGCAGGGGAAATCCCAACGCTTCACGCGCGTCGTAATATGCGCGTGCCACCTTGCGCGACAGGGTGCGCACACGGGCGATATACGCCGCACGCTCGGTGACCGATATGGCTCCTCTGGCATCCAGGACATTGAACGTGTGTGAGCACTTCATCACCATCTCGAAACCGGGCAAGGCCAGTCCCGCATCCATCAAGCGCACGGCTTCGCGCTCAAAGTCGTCAAACTGACGCAACAACCACGCCACATCGGCCAGTTCGAAATTGTAGCGTGACTGCTCGACCTCGTTCTGGTGATACACATCGCCATAACTCACCCCCGGCGTCCACACCAGATCGTAGACATTTTCCACCCCTTGCAGATACATCGCCAGACGCTCCAGTCCATAGGTGATTTCACCCAGCACCGGTTTGCACGCCAACCCGCCCACTTCCTGAAAATAGGTAAACTGGGTCACTTCCATGCCGTTGAGCCACACTTCCCAACCCAAGCCCCACGCCCCCAGACTGGGCGACTCCCAATCGTCTTCCACAAAACGGATATCGTGTTGCGTGGGGTCGATGCCCAGACTGCGCAGGCTGTCCAGATACATGTCCTGAATGTTGTCCGGACTGGGTTTCAGCACCACCTGAAACTGGTAATAGTGTTGCAACCGATTAGGGTTTTCTCCATAGCGACCATCCTTCGGCCGCCGTGAAGGTTGCACGAATGCCGCTTGCCACGGCTCCGGCCCCAGAGCGCGCAAAAACGTCGCGGTATGGAAAGTGCCTGCGCCCATCTCCATGTCGTAGGGCTGTAATAACACGCACCCCTGTTCACCCCAGAATTGTTGCAAATTCAGGATGAGGTTCTGAAAGGTCAACATCGCTTGCTCTTGCCCAAGTACAAAGGCCGGATTCTACCGCAATCCAGCCCGAAATGGCGCATTATCCTATCCCGACCATCGCCAGCAAGCCGCCGCCCGGACGATCTTCCAGGCGGATTTCCCAGCCTTGCGCCAGCGCTATCTGGCGCGCAATCGCCAAACCCAGTCCACTGCCGCCGGTGCCCTGATTGCGCGACGGTTCCAGACGATAAAATGGGCGAAACACTGCCTCACGTTCGGCCGCCGGTATGCCAGGGCCGCGATCCATCACCATCACCCACCATCTGCCTTGTTGCCGGACACAGACCAACTCGACGGGCTGCCCGTCTTGCTGCCCATAACGCAATGCGTTCTCCAGCAAATTCATCACCACCCGTTGCAAGGCATGTACCGCAACCTTCTGCCTGCAAATGTCTCCCGACAGACAAATCACTTGCGCACCACCCCGTTGCGCGTCTGCCGCCCACTGTTGCAACAAACCCTGAACATCAACGTCCATCGGCACTTCATGACTCATGCCGCGCGCCATGTCCAGAAACCCGTCGACCAGTGCCGCCATCTGCTCCAGATCGCGTTCCATTTGCTGCACCACAGGTATATTTTCCGGCAACAGCGCAAGCGAAAGTCGCATGCGCGCCATCGGTGTGCGCAAGTCGTGCGAAATACCGGCGAGCAATGTTGTCCGATTGGCCAACAATTCTTGTACTTCACGCGCCATGCGATTAAATGCGCCGCCCAGCATTGCCAATTCGGTCTCTCCATCCTCCGGCAATGGTTGTGGCAAGGCACCCTGCCCGATAGCCACCGTGGCTGCACCCATTTGCGCCAGCCGCATGCTGATGCGTCGCATCAGCATGAGCGAAGTCAACCAGGTCAGCAATGCTGCCATGCTGATCATACCCGCTGCTGTCAACAACGCGCGCAGATAGTAAGTGCGTGCCTCGAACCCCACCCGCATCAGATGTCCGCCCAATGAAAACGTCGCCCATACCCAGCCGTGCTTGCCCAGACGCAAGTGCACCGGCTGTCTGGCGCGGGTCAACAAAGCCGCCTCGATGTTGTTGCTGTTGAGAAAATGCACCATCGGTTCGCGGCCACGGGTCGCCACTTCCACAATGCGCATTTGATGATGCGTCAGCATTTCATGCTCAAACGCCGGGCGGGTATCCGGCGGCAATTCCACCCAGGTCTGCACCGACAACACAATCAAGGCAGCCAGATCATCGGCCGAGCGCTGCGCCAAGGGCGCCAGTACGATAAAATAGACCAACAGCAAGGCCACAATCTGCAACAACAGAAACGCCAATCCAAGCGTTATCGCCGTCCGGCCAAACAGCGAACGCGGCCACCATTTCACGTCGAAGCGCCTTTCGGGGCAAACAGATAACCCTGACCCCATATGGTACGAATGAAAACAGGATCTGCCGGGTTGGCTTCAATCTTGCGTCGCAGACGAGTCACCCGCACATCAATACTGCGGTCGAATGGATCGCGCTCGTAGCCTTTCAACGCATCCATCAACTGGTCTCGTGACAACACTTGATTCGGTTGCGCGACAAATATTCGCAACAAGGCAAATTCTGCCGACGTCAGATTGACCGTTTCACCCGCACGCCGCAAAATTTGCGCTTCTGGATCCAGTTCAAAATCCGCAAAACGCAGACAACGCACGTCAGGCTTTTCCACAAATTCTGGTTGACGGCGCAACAGCGCGCGTATCCGCGCCAGTAACTCACGTGGATTGAACGGCTTGGGCAGATAATCGTCGGCGCCGATTTCCAGTCCGACGATGCGGTCGATGTCATCGCCCCGCGCCGACAGCATGATGACAGGAAACCGGCAACCGTTTGCCTTCAAACGCCGCGCCACCGACAAACCGTCCTCACCAGGCATCATCAAGTCCAGCACCAGCACATCCGGCTCAGCTTCTGCCAGACAAACGTCCATGGCGGCCGCATGTGCCGCAACGCGCACCTCGAACCCCTGATTGCCCAGATATTGCCGCAACAGATCGCGCAAACCTTCGTCATCGTCCACCACCAACACCCGTGGCGGTTGCCAATCAGCCATGATTCACCCGTTTACCTTTTGCTCGTCCATATTTCGCCCGCACTTTCCATGTTCAGCCCAATGTATCACGAAGCACGCAATAAAAAAACCGGGGCAAGCCC
>JAJYHV010000034.1 GCA_021790515.1 Pseudomonadota bacterium | reverse complement strand
CCGTGTGGGAATTAATCAGCGCTTCCCTAACAATGACAGCAGGTACTCAAGATGAATGAGAATGAGCAGCTTCAACAAGGGATGGAAAAAATGCCGCACCGCTTGGGTCAGGGTGTGGCGCAGTATCAGCAGCAGCGCGATAGTATGCTGGCATCGCTGGAGGCTTATCGAAACTGGCTGGAACGTCAGGGAGACACGGGAGCCGAGCGCAGCCTGCGCTTGTACGATCTGGCAGAGAGTCTGCGTCGCGACAAACTGATGCTGGCGTTCGTGGCCGAATACTCGCGTGGCAAGTCCGAGCTCATCAATGCCCTGTTTTTTGCCAATTATCGGCGTCGTTTGATGCCTTCGGATATCGGTCGCACCACCATGTGTCCGACCGAACTGTTTTATGATGGTGATAGCGAACCTTATCTGCGTTTGCTGCCCATTGAGACCCGCCTGCGCGATGAGTCGATTTCCGTTTTTAAACGGATGCCGGTGGAATGGACAAGTGTGCGACTGGATCCCAATGATGTCGAGCAGATGGCGTTGGCGTTTCGGGCGCTGGCCGATGTGAAGCGGGTATCGGTAGCCGATGCACAGGCCATGGGTTTGTGCGGCGCTGACGAAGCATTGCGCGCGTCGCCAGATGGCATTGAAATTCCCGCTTGGCGATACGCCATGATCAATTTTCCGCATCCACTGCTCAAGGGCGGATTGGCGATTCTGGATACGCCGGGATTGAACGCGTTAGGGGTCGAACCGGAACTGACATTGAATATCATCCCCAGCGCACATGGCGTTTTATTTTTGCTGGCGACGGATACCGGCGTGACACGTTCTGATCTGGAAATATGGGAACGTAGCGTGCGTCGTCATGCCAACCATTATGTGGCGATTCTGAACAAGATTGACATGTTGTGGGATGACATCAAAACGGACGCGGAAATTTCGGAAAGTATCCGCAGGCAGCGTGAACAGACAGCGCAGCAGCTGAATTTGGCGCCGCAGCAAGTGATTGCCCTGTCAGCGCAAAAAGCCTTGCTTGGAAAAATTCGCGGCGATGAGGCGATGGTGCGGCGTTCGAATATCGGTGAACTGGAGAATCTGCTGGCAGAAAAGATTTTGCCGGCGCGGCAGGAAATCCTGTATCGCTCGGTCTGCGACGAAGTGCTGTCCATGGTGGATATTTCGCGTCATGGCCTCGCCGATGAGTTGATCAATACGGAGCGTGATTTGCAGCAATTGGCCACGTTCTCTGGCAAAAACCGGGAAATTGTGACTGATTTGCGCGATAAACTGGTACAGGAGAAAAAGACTTACGACGCGACCGCCACGAATTTTCGGGTGACACGTACCCTGATTCAGGAGCAGGGGGCAGATTTGTTGCGGGCACTAGACGACGAAGTGCTGGACAACATGCTGGTGAAGGGGCGCGCCACGCTGGAAGATTGCTGGACGACGCCGGGACTGGTGCGCGGCATGCGTGGTTTGTTTGCGCAAATTGTGCAACAATTCCAGGAAGTAGAGGCACGGGCAGAAAATATTTCCCGTGTATTGAATGCGGCATATATGCGGTTCCATCAGGAGCATGCCTTTCCTCTGCTCGACCCGCCAGCGCTGAGTATGGAAAGCGGACGGCAGAAACTGGTCATTTTGTCGCAGCAACTGGATCAGTTTGCGCGTGATCCCATGAACTTGATGATGGAAAAACGTTTCATGGTCAAAAAATTCTACTTTGGCCTGGTGGCTGAGGCGCGCGGGTTGTTCGTGCTGGCGAAGGAAGAAGTCAAATCCTGGTTGCGGCGCAGTCTTGACCCTGTTGTCATGCGTATTCAGGACCATAAGCGGCAACTGGAAGTGCGGGTCGAAAATATTCGTCAGGTACACGACAATCTGGACAATCTTCAACTGCGCACCACGACCTTGCAAACGCAAAGTTTCAATCTGGAAGCCAGAATGCGCGAAATCGTCGGAATACAGGAATCCATGTTGTGTGGGCGTGCGACCCCGTAGCCGACAGGTATCTGGCATTATAGGAAGATAAGGATAATCATGACTTATGTGGTAACGGAAAACTGCATTGCATGCAAATACACGGATTGTGTAGAGGTGTGTCCTGTCGATTGTTTTCGTGAGGGCGAGAATTTTCTGGTGATTGATCCGGAGGAATGCATTGACTGTACGCTGTGCGTAGCGGAATGTCCGGCTGAGGCCATTTTTGCCGAGGATGAGGTGCCAGCCGAGCAACAGCATTGTATTGCTTTGAATGCCGAACTCGCACGCGAATGGAAACCGATTATCGCGCGGCGTGACCCGCTGGCTGATGCCGATGACTGGAATGGGATTGAGGGCAAACTGAAGCAACTCAAGCGTTGATTTTGCGTTGTGATCTTTCCGTGACGGCAGAGCGGACACCGTGGCAAACATTGCGCAATGCAGCCGGCACCTTGTTGTCTCATGCGGCGCGGCATGGCTTGCCATTGTCTCAGTGTCTCGTCCTGGTGCCGAATGACGAGGCTGGCGTGCAATTGCGCTCGGCGTTGTTTGAGCTTTCCGCCAGTGCAATATCGCCACAAATTAAAACCTTTCCTGCATTGGCTCAGCAAGTGCGCGTCGATTGTTCCGTGTTGCCGGACGGTCGCCGTATGCTGTTGTTATATCAGGCGTTGCGTGAGCGTGGCTGGTTTGCAGAGGTACAGTTGTGGCCATTGGTCTCCCAATTGGGCGCATTGTTTGATGAGTTGACGACAAACGCGTTGGATTTGCCACGCGACATTACCGAGTTCTCCGCGCAGTTGGCGCAGGCTTACGGCATGCACGAATCCGATGCGACCGGGTTCGAGGCGCGAGTGGTGCATGCGCTGTGGTTTGCCTTGTCGCAACCGGAGATGGGTGTGTCGCCTGTTGCAGAATATGGCATGCGCCTGGCGCAACGGGTGTTGCAAGCGGATAACCCATTGTTTTTGTTCGGTCTGTGGCAGGTTGGCATGCAGGAACGAAGTTTCCTGCAACGCTGGGCGCAGAAATATCCTGTGCTGGTTCTGGATGATGGTGGAGAGGCGGACAGTTTAAACACCAGTTTGCAAGTGGCATGGGAAGACAACCCGTCGCTGGCGTTGCGTGACCGTGCGCAACGGCTGAAGCAACAGTTTCCGGATAGCCCTTGGTCGGATCGTGTCCGGATATTGGCTTGTCAAGGGTTGGAGCAGGAGGCGCAAGAAGCGGCACGGCAGATACAGGATTGGCAGCATCAGGGGTCGGAACGAATTGCTGTGCTGGTTCAGGATCGCCTGACGGCACGCAGATTGCGCGCGTTGCTTGAGCGTCAACAGATGATACCTTATGATGAGACCGGCTGGAGTCTGGATACGACCACGGCGGCTGCTTTTTTGATGCGCTGGTTAGCGGCGGTGGAAACCGGATTTCCCTGGCAATGTACACTGGAATTGCTGCAATGGCGGGCATTGTTGCCGCTGGACGATGCGCCGTTCTTTGAAGAAGCAATGGAACATTTCTTGCTGTTTCAGCAACGGCGCGGGGCAACGGATGGATTGGCACCATGGTTTGCTGCCGTGTTGCAAGATTGTACTGAAACACCGATGGTCGGGGTAACGCAATGTATGCAGCGGGCAGTCAGGTTGCTGGCAGGTCAGCCACGCCATTTGCAGGCATGGCTGGATGCATTGGAAGCCAGTTTGCTGGAATTGGGTGTGTTGGATTATTGGCAGCAAGATGCGGCAGGGTTGCAGTTGTTTGCCGCGCTGGCCGAACACCGGCAGACTGGTGAAGCGTCGGTGATGTTCGATTTGGCGACATTCCGTCGCTGGCTGGATCATTGGTTACAGAGCAATCATTTTGTCGCGGCCAATACGAACTCGGTGCTGGTGTTTACGCATCTGGCGGCTATTCGCGGGCGGGCATTTGACGCCGTGTTCATCTTGGGTGGCGATGCAGCGCAATGGGCGCCCAGGCAGTCTGGCGGGCCGTTTTTCAATCAGGCGGTGCGGGCTGCTCTGGGTCTGCCGGGGCTGATCGATGTCCAACAACAGATTCAACGTGATTTGACAGGATTGCTGACAACAGGCGTTACCTGTTGTGTGTCGTGGCAGGTACAGCGAGAAGGCGAAAACAATCCACTGGCAAGCTGGTTTGAGCGTCTGGATATGTTGCATGAACTGGCGTGGGGCAATCGCCTGCGCGAGACATCCTCTTGCGATAGCCTGACTGGACTGGGTGGGCAGGAAATAATGCCAGTACCACCTTGCCCCGGTTTGCCCGCAGCAGAGTTACCAACGCGCATCAGTGTCAGCGCTTACAATAGTTTACTGGCGTGCCCTTATCAGTATTACGTTCGTTCAGTGCTGAAAATCAGCGCAACTGAACCGGTGCAGGACGATATGGTGAAGTCGGATTATGGCCGGCTCGTGCACGATATTTTATATCGGTTCCATGTGGTTTATCCACGTATCACCGGCTTGCCGGATGGTGAGGCAGAACATGCGTTGTGGCGCATCAGTGAACAATGTTATGCCGAATCGATGACACAAGACAGCTTCTCCCGTGCATGGCTGATGCGTTGGCAGGACAGAATCCCGGATTATCTGCACTGGCAATTGCAGCATGAAGAACAGGGCTGGGTCTGGCATGCGGGCGAGCATGATGCACATGTTGAGCTGATGTTGGACAATGGGCGGCAAGTGCGCCTCTATGGCCGTATCGACAGGATCGATACACGCCCGGACGGAAGTATGGTTCTGGACTATAAAACAGGTAATATTCAAACTTTGAAACAGGCAGTCGCAGAGGTGGATGAAGATGTGCAGTTGCCAGCCTACGCTGCCATGTTGGGGACGTCAGTGACCGATGCGGCTTTTGTGAGCCTGGATGGTGACAGTGTGGTGGATGTTCGAGTCGCCGACAGCCTGCAACAAGCGGCAGACTGTAGTATCGAACGCTTGCGTCATATATTTGATGCGTTGCAGACTGGCGCGGGATTACCGGCAAACGGCGCAACACCGGCTTGCGCCTGGTGTGAAGCGCAGGGGATATGTCGCCGCGATGAGTGGACAATGCCCTGATGGACATTAATCATTCAAATTGCTGGGCCGCTCCTAATGTAATCACGCTGTGGTGCAGCAATTTGAAGTAAACTTGCGCATGCCTTGCAGCGTATTTAGGATGTTTGTTTTGTGGCGTTTATCCTGTGTCGCCGAGGAGACTGCGAAAAGGCTTCCTTAATACACCACATTTCGCAAGCAGCGGCAGCCACACTTGACTTATGGATACCCAAACTATGCAATTTGACCTCATTGTTATCGGTAGCGGGCCGGGCGGTTATAAGGCCGCCATTAATGCCGCTCATATGGGCGCAAAGGTTGCCTTGATTGAACGTGATCTGCCCGGGGGGACATGCCTCAACCAAGGGTGCATCCCGAAGAAATCCCTGTTGCACATGGCCAGTCTCATCGCCAGCGTGAACGAATTGGAGGGGCGCGGGTTGGTGGGCCACGTCAGAGGTGATATCAAGGCCGCGATGGCGCATAAAGACGCCGTTGTCAAGGGCATTCGCGACAACTTTCTGCTTTGGCTCAAACGTGTGGGCATACGCATTTTCCATGGCGAAGCCCGCTTCATCGACCGACAGCGAGTGCACGTCAGCTTGACAGCGCCGCTGGCAGATGACAATGAGGCTACACTTGAACTGCAGGCGCCGCGCATCATCATTGCCACAGGATCCACTCCCAGAGAATTACCGGCTTGCCCTACCGATGGACGTGTCATCGTGAACTCCAGAGATTTGTTGTTTCATCTGGATGATTTGCCGCACTCGGTACTTTGCGTGGGTGGCGGGGCCATAGGCGTGGAATTCGGCTATCTGCTCCATCAGTTCGGTGCCAAAGTGCGTATCGTGGAGCGGGAAGATCGCTTGCTCTATCAATCAAGCATGCCCGATCGGGCATGCAGTGCGCTGGAAAGAAAATTGAGTCGTCTGGGCATTGAGGTATGTAACAATCTCGATGTTGTTTCTGGCAGAGTTGAAAAAAACGGTGTCGATGTTGAGTTCAGTAACTGTGAACGTGCCCATTATGACTACGTGCTGGTGGCCGTGGGGCGACAGCCCCAAACTCAGGGTCTGGGGTTGGAAGAGATTGGCGTGACCGTTAATGCCGAAGGGTTCATTGTTACTTCCGAATATCTGGAAACCAGTGTGGCGGGCATTTATGCGGTGGGTGATGTCAAACGCAGCCCCATGTTCAGCCCAATGACAGCGAATACAGCCCTGTACGATGGCAAGGTGGCGGCAACCAATGCCATCAGAGGCAACGAATTGCATGCCAATTATTTCAAGGTGCCGTTCGTGATTCATTCGGCACTGGAAATGGCCAGCGTAGGACTGTCCGAAAATCAAGCCGAAGACGCCGGTTTTGAGGAGGAAGTGGCGCGTTCCAGCCTGGCTGGCTCCGGTAAAGCGCGCGCTTACCATGATTTCGAGGGTTTCACTGAAGTGGTGCACGATGCGGAAACCGGTCAGTTGCTGGGTGGCTGTATCGTGGGGCCGGAGGCCGGTGAACAGATCCACATGCTGTCCGCTGCGCTGCAATCCAAGCTGGGGTTGTGGTTCTTCAAGGGTATGAGTTATAGCCATCCATCCTGGTGCGAGGAACTGGAAACCACTATTGATTCCTGCACCTCGGCTTTTTCCAAATCGGATAAAATTATTTTTCGCCCTGGCATTCTGGCCGGGACTGAATAATCCGGTCCGGATCGAATCATGAATTTTTTTCGTGGATTCGTTTGGCGTTGACGCGAAATGCGTATGTTATCCTGTTTCCTTGCTGGTTTAAAACCCTGGCCTTCAGGCCGGAAGGAGCGCCTTTAAAACCTCGCCCTGAACGGCGAGGTTTTAAAGGCGCTCACCAGTCTTGGCGGCATGAATGAGTTTGGGTAAATGATTTTTGCTATGGGGCAGGGTTCATGTAGCGTAGGTGTAATTGTTCGATGGCGCGCAGGATGTTTTCGTCGAGGGAGGTTTCCCAGGCGTTGATGTTTTCTTGCAGTTGTTTGAGGCTGGTGGCGCCAATGATGGTACTGGTGACAAACCAGCGGTGGTAGACGAAGGCGAGCGCCATTTGCGTGGGCGTCATGCCATGTTGGCGGGCGAGGGCGGCGTAGGCGGTGACGGCGGGGATGACATTGGGTTTTTCATAGCGTTGGCCGAAACCGGCAAATTCGGTGATGCGGCCAGCGGTGTTGGGGGCGTTGAGATATTTGCCGCTCAGGTGGCCGAATGCTAGTGGTGAGTAGGCGAGCAGGGAGAGGTGTTCGCGGTGGGCGATTTCGCTCAGGCCGAATTCGAAGCTGCGGCTGATAAGGCTGTAGGCGTTTTGTATGGATACGATGCGGGGCAAGTCGTATTGGCTGGCAAGGTGGACGAATTGCATCAGTCCCCATGCGGTTTCGTTGGAAACCCCGATGTGGCGGATTTTGCCTTCTTTGACGAATCCGGCCAGCGCTTCGAGTTGGGCGTGGATGCTGAGGCTGGGGGTGTCTTGACTGGGGTCGAATTGGTATTGGCCAAACAGGGGGACATGGCGATCCGGCCAGTGCAACTGGTAGAGGTCAAGATAGTCGGTTTTCAAACGCTTGAGCGAGCCTTCCAGTGCGGTGCGCAGGTTGTTCCGGGTGAAGCTGGTTTCACCTTGACGTATCCAGGTGAATCCGCGGCGGGGGCCGGCGGCTTTGCTGGCGATAATCCATTTGTCGCGAGGCTGGTGCTGTAGCCAGTTACCGATGATAGTTTCTGTGCGGGTGTAGGTTTGTTCCCGTGGAGGGACAGGGTACATTTCTGCCGTATCGATGAAGTTGATGCCGCGCTCTGCGGCGAAATCAAGTTGGCTGTGGGCTTCAGCCTCGGTGTTTTGTTGTCCCCATGTCATGCTGCCCAGACAAATGGCAGAAACGTCGAGTGTGCTGTTTCCAAGTTGGCGATAGTTCATGGTGATGTGCCTGATATTAAAAAACGGGATGAATTAAGGAATGTGGCGTGGACGCAATTACTCTGGCGGGAGTGCTGGCCAGTTGTTTGACGCCGTGTCAGAAATGAAACGCGGATCATCGTTTATCGTCATCGTTCCAGAAATCGTGGGTTGTTCCAGAAACTGTGGTCTGCCCATTCGCAGTACCCGATGTCAAGCACGGGTGGCGGATTATCGTTTGATTTTGGACTGATGCTGCGTGGCATCGGTCGGAAAACTGGTTTGATTGCGCTGTTGACTTCAAGTAATACCGGATCGCTTCTGTCAGGTGGATTACTGTTCGTCGATGCCAAGGTCGATATTGATCTGGCGCGAAGGCGACAGGGTGGAAATGGCATGCTTGAATATAGCCTGGCTGACGTTGTCGTGGCCTTTGAGCATGACCATGTACTGGTCAAACGATTCTATTTTGCCAACGAGTTTGATGCCGTTGACCAAGAATACCGAGACTAGAATGTGCTCCTTGCGCAATGCGTTCAGAAATTGATCCTGCAGGTTTTTCATTCGGTTTCCTTGCCCGGAGCTTGCCGGTCGCGCGATGATGTTGCGACCGGCAAGGTCGTGGTAATTGTTTTGTATTATTCAACCTTGGCGCTGGCACGCAGTTGCGCGATCAGCTGTTGAACTTCTTTTTGTTCCAGGCTGGCGCGCAGTTGTCCTTTGACTTGGTCATATGCAGGAAATTTGATCGGACGGATATCCACCAGTTTGATGACGTGCCAGCCAAATTTGGTGTGAACAGGCTGTTTGGTGTATTCGCCTTTTTTCAGTTTGACCATGGCGTCGGAGAATTCCGGTACCAGATTGGCAGGCGCCACCCAGCCCAGGTTGCCACCATTGGCGGCGGAAGAATCTTTGGATTCTTTTTTGGCCAGATCTTCAAATTTGGCTTTTTTGTTGAGTTTGTCGATGACCTTGTTTGCTTCATCAGGGGTTGCGACCAGAATGTGTTCAACTTCATATTCTTTGTCGCCCATCATGGCTTTGACGCGATTGTACTCTGCCTGCATGGCCGCTTCGGTCACCGGGTGTGTCTTGACGTAATAGCTGATGTACGACTGGGCAAGCATTTGCGTTTTGGCCAGTGCGAGGTGGTTTTCAAAGTCACTGGTTTTGTTTAGTCCGGTCTTTTCGGCTTGCTGTGCCAGAATTTCGCCGTCAATCAGGCTGTTGCGCAGGGCGGCAGCGGTTTTGTCATCCACTGGTTGGCCTTGCGCGGCGCGATCCTGCTCCAGCACGTTGAGTTCGGCCTGGGGGATGATGGTACCGTTGACGACGGCCATGATCTTGCCAGCAGGGGCTGCTGGTGGTGTACTGTCGGCAGCATTGCAACTGGTAAGCGTCAGAAAACCCATGGCGGACAGAGTGGCAAGAGCGGTTTTTTTGATTTGCATGTAGGTTCCTTTGAGAACGTTGGTAGTAAATTGTATTATGAAATGGGTGGTTGTGCGTCAATGGTCAACGCATGGATGGTGTGTGGTATCAATCCATTCAATGCATCGTACACAAGACGGTGTCGCTTCATGATGCTTAAACCAGTAAAAGCGGGTGAAACGATATGCAAGCGAAAATGGCCTCCTCCTTGTTGAGCACCCGCATGTCCAGCATGCAGATGGCTTTCATCCACGATGTCGAGTTCGACTGGTAGTAACTGAGACAGTTTTTTTTGCATGAGTTCAATCGTGGATGTGGTATCTGGCGTCATGGCAGGGTTCTACGAAAAGGTCTGACATCGGAGCGTGCATAAATCCCGAACAGGAAAAACGGGTCTTGTTCTGCCCATAGTCTGGCTTGTTCCAGCGAATCAAAGCCGGCGACAATCAGGCTGCCCAAGAATCCGTCTTCCGCGTTTTTGGGAAAAGGGCCTGCCAGCAACAGGCGTCCTTCCTGTTGCAGTGCTTCCAGTCGCGCCAGATGCGCTGGTCGGTGGATGGCGCGTAGCGCCAACGAGTCCGGATTGTCGTCACTGATGATGGCAAACAGGTTGGTCAACTGACTTTTAGTCATGTGATTCGGGTTCCAGATATTTGTTCAGCACGACGCCCTGGGCCAGTACAAACAGCAACATGATGCCCATGCTGCCAAACAGTTTGAAATTGACCCAGACATTGGTGCTGAAGGTATAGGCAACATACAGGTTTAACAAGCCCATGAGCGCAAAAAATGTTGTCCAACTCCAGTTGAGACGGCGCCAGATGGTGTCTGGCAGAGACATTTGTTTGCCGAGCAGGCCGCGCAACAGGTTCTTCCCCATCAGCATTTCGCTGCCAATCAGTAACAGGGCATATAGCCAGTACAGGACAGTCAGTTTCCATTTGATGAAGGTTTCATTGTGTGAAATCAGCGTTGCGCTACCGAGAATGACGATAATGCCGGCACTCATCCACATCATGCCGTCGATTTTCTGTTTGCGTAGTACCAGCCATAAAATTTGGCCAATACTGGCGGCAATAGCCACCCACGTGGCAGCAAAAATGCCCAGAAATTTGTAGCTGATAAAAAACAGCAGCACCGGAAACAGATCAAACAGAAATTTCATGTGGTTAAATTTGCAGCGTCTTTGATGTCGGTTATTTGTAATCGGGGTTTGGCGGCAAGAGGATAGCATGAAAAACTTTCCGTTGCCAATCCGTAAAGTGTAGCTGAAATTTATGGCATTTGTTAGTGCTCATCTGGTTTTTACAGGCAAACAAGGTGAATTTTGTTATGATGTGCACATCGTCTGTGATCTTCTGTGCTCTTTTCTGTTATGTCGCCACTGAATTTGTCGTTGAATTTTGATTTGCATTGCCATTCCAATGTCTCTGATGGTGTGCTGGAACCCGCGTCGTTGCTTGAGCGTGCCGCCGTGCAAAAAGTTGATGTGCTGGCGTTAACGGATCATGATGACGT
Organism: Pseudomonadota bacterium; assembly: GCA_021790515.1. GTDB lineage: Bacteria > Pseudomonadota > Gammaproteobacteria > Burkholderiales > Sulfuriferulaceae > Sulfuriferula. The sequence continues at coordinate 40,560 of JAJYHV010000034.1, read as the reverse complement.
GGCAGGACTGGATGTGGCACGTCAGCACGCTCAACGTTTGGGTATTCGCTTTATTGATGGTGTGGAAATTTCTGTCAGTTGGCGGCAGCAAACTTTGCATGTTATCGGTTTGAATGTGGGGCATCGGAATGTTGCACTTCTGGCCGGATTGGCTGGGATACGGGAAGGGCGCAAGGAGCGCGCGGTGCGAATTGCTGCACAATTGGCAAAGGTCGGCATTACAGACGCGCTGGCTGGTGCCTGGCGGCATGCAGGCAATACAGAATTGATTGGTCGTATGCATTTTGCGCGCTATCTGGTTGCACAAGGTGTGTGCCAGGATGTGCAGGCAGTATTCAATCGTTATCTGACCAAGGGAAAACCTGGGTATGTATCGCATCAGTGGGCAGATTTGCGTGATGTCGTGGAATGGATTCGGTTGAGTGGCGGGCGTGCGGTTCTGGCGCATCCGGGGCGTTATCCGTTGAATGCGGGAAAAATGCGGACGTTGTTGACTGAGTTCTGTGACGCAGGCGGTGAAGCGATTGAGGTGGCGACCAGTAACCACACACCAGAGCAGCGCAGCAATTTTGCCGGGCTGGCGCGGCGTTTCAATCTGATGGCTTCGCGTGGCTCCGATTTCCATTCACCGGAAGAAAGTTGGCGTGAATTGGGGCGGTTACCTGCGCTGCCGGAGACTTGCCTGCCAGTCTGGCATGACTGGAATATTGTCTGATGGCACAGTTTTTTGCTGTTCATCCCGATAACCCGCAACCCCGGCTTATCCGGCAGGCGGTTGATATGTTGCGGCAGGGGGCGGTGCTGGCTGTGCCGACTGATTCCAGCTACGCGGTGGTGTGCCAGTTGGGTAACAAAGATGCTCAGGTGCGTATTCGTACTTTGCGCCAGGTGGATGAGCGACATCATTTTACGTTGTTGTGTCGTGATTTGACGGAAATCGGAGAATACGCGCGTATCGATAATCAGCAATTCCGGTTGCTAAAGGCGAATACCCCCGGCGGATATACCTTCATTCTGGAGGCTACCCGTGAAGTGCCGCGTCGTTTGCAGCATCCGAAGCGCAGCACGATTGGTTTGCGCATTCCCGCGCATGCGGTAACATTGGCGCTGTTGCATGAATTGAATGAACCGTTGTTGGGTATGAGCCTGATATTGCCGGGCGAAAAATTACCTGTTAATGATGCGCAGATGATTCGTGACAAGCTGGAGCGTCAGCTGGACCTGATTATTGATGCGGGTGCTTGTGGTCTCGAACCCACCACGGTGCTGGATTTGACGGCAGGCGATGTGGTGTTGTTGCGACGTGGTTGTGGTGCATTGGCGCCGTTTGGACTGGAATAAATGGAACTGAACTTAATACAGAAAATAACCATTTGGGTTATCCCGGTGATATTCGCCATCACGTTGCATGAGGCAGCGCATGGGTATGTAGCGCGCTACTTTGGGGACAAGAGCGCCTGGATGCTGGGGCGCGTGACGTTGAATCCATTGAAACACATCGATCCGGTGGGAACGATTCTGGTTCCTTTGTCCATTTTGCTGATGAGCAAACTACTGGGTGGCGGCTTTATTTTGTTCGGCTGGGCAAAACCGGTTCCGGTCAATTTTGCTGCTTTGCGCCATCCGAAGCAGGATATGCTGTGGGTGGCGCTGGCAGGTCCGGCGGCCAACCTGTTCATGGCCTTGATATGGGCCATGGTGATCCATCTCGGGGTGGCAATGGGCGGTAACGCTTTGGGCAGTAGTTATGGTCAGCCTTTGGTGTTGATGGGGGCCGCAGGCATCTTTATCAACGCGGTGTTGATGGCGCTGAATCTTTTTCCGCTGCCACCGTTGGATGGGGGGCGTATCGCGGTAAGCCTGTTGCCGGGGCAGTATGCCTGGCGCTACGCCAGTATCGAGCCGTATGGGTTTTATATTCTGTTGTTTTTGATGATGATGGGTTGGCTTAATGTGTTGTTGAGTCCGGTTTTGGGCGTTGTGTTGATGCTGGCAAGCGTGTTCGCCGGTATTGGGAACAGCGATATGGTTTATCTTATTCAGGCAGTTACCAGTTGATTATGTATGCGAATCGTGTTTTGTCGGGCATGCGTCCGACCGGAAAATTGCATTTGGGTCATTATCATGGGGTGTTGAAAAACTGGGTGCAGTTGCAGCATGAGCATGAGTGTCTGTTCTTTGTGGCAGACTGGCATGCCTTGACCACTCTGTATGATAGCCCACAGATGATTCAGGAGCATATTCAGGAGATGGTAGTGGATTGGCTGGCGGCTGGAGTCGATCCCGCGCTGTCTACGGTATTTGTGCAATCACAGGTGCCGGAGCATGCCGAATTGCATCTGTTGCTGTCGATGTTTACGCCGTTGGGTTGGTTGGAACGGATTCCAACCTACAAAGACCAGCAGGAAAAACTGGGTGAGAAAGATTTATCGACATATGGGTTTCTGGGTTATCCCTTGTTGCAGAGTGCCGATATCCTGATTTATCGTGCGAATCTGGTTCCCGTGGGGGAAGACCAGGTTCCGCATATCGAATTTACTCGTGAAATTGCCAGACGTTTCAATCATTTGTACGGGCGTGAGCCAGGTTTTGAACAGAAAGCCGAGGCGGCCGCAAAAAAGCTGGGTAATAAAAAAGCCCGTTTATACGATGAGTTGCGCACCAGATATCAGGAGCAGGGTGATGACGAAGCGCTGGAAGCGGCGCGTGCCTTGTTGAATGAACAGCAAAGCCTGTCGATGGGAGATCGTGAGCGCTTGTTTGGCTATCTCGAAGGCAGTGGAAAAATGATTCTGACCGAACCGCAGGCATTGCTCACCGTGGCATCGCGCTTGCCGGGGCTGGATGGACAAAAAATGTCCAAGTCTTATCATAATACGATTGCGTTGCGTGATGCGCCGGAGGATGTCAGCAAGAAAATTCGCACCATGCCGACAGATCCGGCGCGGGTGCGCCGCACAGACGCGGGAACACCAGAAAAATGTCCGGTGTGGGCGTTGCATCAGGTGTATTCCGATGATGCGGTGCGTCAATGGGTACATGATAGTTGTTCGCAAGCGAAAATTGGCTGTCTGGAATGCAAGCAACCAGTGGTTGATGCAGTGCTGGCTGAGTTGGCGCCGATGCAGGAACGCGCCGCCTATTACCATGAAACACCGTCACTGATACGCAATTTGATCGATGATGGCTGTGAGAAAGCCCGTGAATTGGCGCGTGATACGATGCGTGATGTTCGGCAGGCGATGGGTTTGCATTTTGATTGAGTATTCGGTCGAACGTTTGACCCCCTGTTTGGGGGTATTGGTTCATTCCCGCATGGTCGCGCGACGGTGACCTGATGGCGAGCGATTCGCGACCCATGGCGGGGTAAATCAGAGGTTTTTTAGTAGCCGGTGCTGGCGTGAGTTTCCGGCAAATTTTCCGGTTCGTCAAAAAATGCCCATAACAGATTGGCCATGACTGTCGGTGCAATGACGGTGTGTTGGTTATTGCTATCCCGCAGCGCTGTACGTAGCCGTTGACGGAAGTCAGGATTACCGCTCAGATCGAAAATGACATCAACGGCATCACCCATTTTAACGATTTCCAGTCCATCGCTGAATACGCTGACACCACTGTGGGCAAAACCCAGCGCAACGGCGGACTGTGTGTTGTGGTCGGCAACGGCAATAATTGTTGCAGCAATGTGCCTGGTCTGGATGTGTTCCAGGAATTGGGTGGCAAAAACTTCGCCGACGCGGCCAAGTCCAATCAGGGCAATGCGGATTTGTTTTGACATGTTGTCTCCTTGTGTGCAGTTTTGTGTGGCTATACCATGGTAGCAGTTATGACAGCAATTATGGCAGCAACTTTATGATGTACGTGTCTTGTGACACGACGGATCAGCATACACCGAAAGTGCATAAATGAGCAAAGGTAAATTGCAGTATTGTTGTCATGAATGTGGTGGTGTCAGCCCGAAATGGCAAGGACAATGTCCACATTGTCAGGCATGGAATACGTTGGCCGAAGTGGTGGCGGATAGTTCGCATCATGCGGCGAAGCGGCATCGGGGGCTTGCCGAGGCAAGCCCGGTGCAGGTGCTCTCGGAAGTCGTATTGGCTGATGATATCCGATTGATGACGGGAATCAGTGAGCTTGATCGCGTGTTGGGGGGCGGTTTGGTGAATGGTGCAGTGGTGTTGATTGGCGGCGATCCGGGTATCGGCAAATCGACATTGTTGTTACAAACGCTCAGTGCATTATCGGCAGTTTGTGGCGTGCTGTATGTCAGTGCAGAAGAATCTGCCCGGCAGATTGCTCTGCGCGCCCAACGCTTGCAGTTGTTGCATAGCGGTGTACAGGTGCTGGCGGAAATCCAGTTGGGCGCCATTCTGGCCGAATTGGAACGGCAGAGGCCTGCGGTAGCAGTGATTGATTCGATTCAGACTGTGTTTTGGGATGCGCTTGCATCAGCGCCGGGATCGGTGTCCCAAGTGCGCGAATGTGCGGCGCAATTGACCCGCTTTGCCAAACAAAGCGGAACAACCTTGTTTCTGGTCGGACACGTGACCAAGGAAGGTGCGCTGGCCGGTCCCCGGGTGCTGGAGCATATCGTGGACACAGTGCTGTATTTCGAGGGCGATACCAGCTCCAGTTTTCGCCTGGTGCGGGCATTCAAAAATCGTTTTGGCGCGGTGAATGAATTGGGCGTATTTGCCATGTCGGATGCCGGTTTGCGGGGAGTGAGCAACCCGTCGGCCATCTTTTTGTCCGGGCACCGTGCTGGTGTGCCGGGATCGTGCATCATGGTCACGCAAGAGGGAAGCCGTCCGCTGTTGGTAGAGATTCAGGCGTTGGTCGAGCAAGCCGCCACCCCGAATCCTCGGCGTTTGTCGGTAGGTTTGGAGCAGAACCGGCTGGCGATGCTGCTCGCTGTGCTGCATCGACATGGTGGCATTGCCTGTCATGATCAGGATGTATTCATCAATGCCGTAGGTGGTGTGCGCATCAATGAACCGGCCGCTGATCTGGCGCTGTTGATGGCGATTGTTTCGTCGTTCAAAAACCGTGCGATTGACGCAAAGCTGGTCATTTTTGGTGAGGTGGGGTTAACAGGAGAAATCCGGCCGGTGCAGCGTGGTCAGGAACGTTTGAAAGAAGCTGTTAAATTGGGTTTTACTCACGCACTGGTGCCAAAGGCGAATATGCCCAAGCAAGGCATCGATGGTTTGCAGGCCACAGGGGTGCACCATTTGTCTGAGGCGCTTGATTACTTGCGTGGCCACTGATGGGTATGGCTGTGCAATTGCAAGGGGCATGTTGAGGTGTCGCAAGTGTTCTGACGCTCAGAGATGTTGCTGTAGCCAGCGCTGGATACCACCAGCGTCGAGTGCTCCGGACATGCGGGCCACTTCTTTTCCCTGCCGGAACAGGATCATGGTCGGAATGCTGCGAATCTGGTAACGCGCGGCAATGGTTTGCGCGGCTTCTGTGTCGAGTTTGGCGAAACTGGCGCGCTGATGCATGGCATGGGCGGCTTGTTTGAAGGCTGGTGCCATCATTTTGCAGGGGCCGCACCAAGCTGCCCAAAAGTCGACCAGCACCGGCAGACCATGGCGGCCGATGTAACGATCAAAACTGTTGTCGTCCAGATCGGTGGGCGCGTCTGGCAGCAGATGCGTGCCGCATTTGCCGCACTTGGGTTGATCGGCGAGTCGATCTTCGGGGACGCGATTAATGGCGAAGCAATGCGGGCAGACGAGTTCGGTCATCATATATCTCCATGCTGGATAATACGGCAGTCACCACGGCGGCATCACCATGGCAGTCACAGGGCGTTTATGAGGGCTTTATTGACAAAAATCAAGCCCCCGTCCCACCGGGCATGTTTTGCTCGTTACCAACGGGGCAGTGGCGGCCAAATCGGACGCCCGCTTATCTGTATGGCTTGGCATCATGGTCTTGGCTGCGACCTGCGCGTTGCGATTTTTCCATTCGCAACGCGGTTTATGGAGGAATGAATCAGTGGTTCGCGAGCAAGGTGTCCAACTCGCCACGCTGTTCCAGCGCGTAAAGGTCGTCACAGCCGCCAACATGGGTTTCGCCGATGAAAATTTGTGGTACTGTGCGCCTGCCACTGCGCTTCATCATTGTCTCAAGCTGTTCCGGTTCGAGATCAACACGAATTTTTTGCACACTCGCCTGTTTTTGTAATAACAGACGTTCGGCACGCACACAGTAAGGGCAGATGGCGGTGCAGTACATGATGACAGTTGGCATATTTTCTTCTTCGCGGGCGTTCAAGATTTGGTGGTGGTCGGCATTTGTTGCCGTTGCCAGGCAACGATACCGCCACTCAGGTTGTAAACACGGGAAAAACCGGCTTTTTTCAGCATGCCGCATGCCGCTGCCGAACGGTTGCCGGAACGGCAATTCACCACGATGGGTTGCTCCTTGAATTTTTCCAGCAGATGCAGGTTGTCTTTGAGTTGACCCAGCGGAATGTGGCGCGAGCCGGCGATATGTCCAGCGTTGAATTCATTGTGCTCACGCACATCCAGCACAAGCGCATCATCATGGTTAATCATCTGTATGGCTTGCGAAATATCGACAGCGGCAATACCTGCCATGCCGCTAAACAAATTTGGAAAGGCAAGCATGATGCCGGAGGTAAGCACAATCATGATGAGCCAGAAGTTTTGATGTACGAATGCCAAGGCAGTTCTCCGCTGTACAGTAGTGATTGATGTGGTGGCCGATTACAGCCCGCAGCTTGATTGTACGCCAAATTTTTTCAGGATGCTGTCCAATGGGCAGAACCGCGTCCAGCCACTTTGAAACAGGTTGAAGCCGACAAATAGCGTAAACCATAACCAGCTTGGGTGAGACAGGTTGATGGTGCCGTCAAGCTGCGCGAGCAGTAATGATAGCATAATAAATCCGCCAGCGATGATGCGTACAATGCGTTCAATAGACATGTTTTATCCTTTGGAAGTGAGTGTAGAGGTGGAGACAAGCAGGGTGAGACGACGTTCCCATAGAAAATAGAGCAGCGGAATGACGATCAGGGTGAGTATTGTTGAGGCAAACGTACCAAAAATCAAGGACACGGCAAGACCGCCGAATACCGGGTCGGTAATCATGATGGCCGAGCCCAGGATGATGGCCAGCGCGGTTAGCATGATGGGTCGAAAGCGTACTGCGCCGGCTTCAATGACCGCTTGCTCTAATGCATAGCCTCGCGCGCGATAGTCTATAATAAAATCAATAAGTAGCAGCGAGTTTCGTACCACGACACCAGCCAGGGCAATGACGCCGATCATCGATGTGGCAGTGAATGCCTGATGGGTTAACCAGTGGCCGGGGAATACGCCGACCAAGGTCAGGGGAATGGCGCCCATGACAATCAGCGGCATCATGAATGATTTGTAATACCCGACCAGCATCAGGTAAATAAACACCAGCGCCACGATGAAGGCTGAGCCCAGATCACGAAACACATCCAGTGTCAGGCGCATTTCACCGCCCCAGAGCAGGTGGTAGTGAACGATGTCGTCCGGCTGGGTTTCGGTGAAGCCAAGATTGCCGGTTTTGAAACGAACACCATTGTCCAACCGTTTGCCGTCCAGCATTTTGTCCAACGACAGCACTGCATATACCGGGCTTGATGCGAGCAGTTCACCGCCGACCATGACCACGGGATGCTGATCACGGTCGTAAACGGGTTTGTCCTGCGTGGCGTTGGCAATGGTGGCAATGGCAGAAAGCGGGAGCTGTTGCCCCATGGCGTTGGTGACGTGGATGGACAGAAGTTGTTGCGGCGTCTGGCGCAGGCTCTTGGGTAAGCGCACATTCAGATCAACGGGTTCCAGGCTGTTGTCGGTATGTAGCGTGCCGGCGTGGAATCCGGACACATAGTCGTGCAGCAGTTTGGCGACTTGTCCTACCGCAACGCCAGCGAGAGCGGCCTTTTCCCGATCAATGTGGATGTCATAGCTGTCCACCGTACCGGTCACGGAATCATCAGTATTGATGATGCCATAAACTTGATTGAAATCACTGTCAACGGTTTTCGCGGCTTCGCGTAATTTATGGTAATCCGGACCATAGAGTTCCGCCAGGATTTGTGCTTGTACCGGTGGGCCCGGCGGGGTTTCATACAGTTTGATGTGGGTGCCGGGAAATTGGGATCTCAGTGGGTTCAGCGCTAGATTGAGCGTGCGGACAATTTGGTGCGAGGATGCGCTGCGATCGTGTTTGTCGGTGAGATTGACCCGGATTTGCGCCAGGTTGTCGCCACGTTTGAGCATGTCGCCACGCACGAGTGCGGCGAAATCAATCGGCGCGGTACTGCCGACAAATGTTTGGTAATTGGTGATGTATCGCGTGGTGTGCAATACATCACCGACAGCGCGCGCGACCCGGTCGGTCTGCGCCAGTGTGCTGCCGGCCGGTGTGTCAATTTCAAGCAGAAAAGTATTGGTGTTGTCGTTGGGCAGCATTTTCAGTTCGACACCCATGGCTGACAGCGGGCCGTTCATGCCGGACGGGCGGATGAATTGCCACGCCGGTTGGAGCATGGCAGCAAGCAACAGTACAAAGATGCTGATGAACAGGATGGTGCGCCATTTGCGACTATGGATAAACGGAGTAATGACCTTGACGTACATCCTGTGCAATGGGTCTTGCGGGCGTTCGGCCAATTCTTCCAGCGTGGGTTTGTGCTGTAACTGCTGTGCCGCTTTGCCGGACAACCAACGTTTGGCTGACCACGGCACGACGATGTAGCCAATGAGTAATGACGCAATCATGGCGACGGGGACATTGAATGGAATGGGTTTCATGAATGGCCCCATCATGCCGGTGACAAATGCCATGGGGATGAAGGCCAGGATGACAGCAATGGTGGCAACGTTGGTCGGGTTACCGATTTCGTTGGTGGCGGTGATCAGCATTTGGTTGAAATCGCCGCAATCGCCGTGGTGTATGTGGCGGTGAATGTTTTCGATGATGACAATGGCGGCATCGACGAGCAGTCCCAAGGACAGGATGAGAGCAAACAGGGTGATGCGGTTGATGGTTTGTCCTGCGATGAGGCCGGCGGTCAACACCACGAACAGGATGAGTGGCACGGTGAGGGTCACGATGCCGGCTTCACGCCAGCCCAGAAAAAATACCAGAATGACAATCACCGAACCGACGGCGATGCCCAAATGTTCCATCAGCGTGTTGACCGCATCATTGGCTTTGGCACCATCGTCGCGGGTGACGGTGACGGTGACGCCTTGCGGGATGGCGTCACGTTTGAGGACGGCGAGTTTGCTTAGAATGGCGTGCGCGACCACGACTGCATTGGTGCCGGATTTTTTGGCGAGAGCAATGGTGACTGCAGGTGAATCTCCCTGAAAATCCGGGTGTGTTTGGGCAGAGCCAAAGGAAAAGTGGCTTTGGTCGTCGGTTTCTGTGGCACCTTCTTCAATGCGGGCGACATTTTTCAAGTAGACGGGTTTGCCATTTGGCACACCAATGATGATGTTGCCCACACTTTGCGCGTTGCCCAGAAAACCGGTCAGCCGCACCGGATGGCTCAGGTTGTTGTTGACCAGTGTGCCGATGGGCAGCGATACATTGGCGCCGCGCAACTGCTGGTCGACTTGCTCCAGGCTGATGCCTGATGCGCTCAGCCGGGCGGGGTCGATCCAGACGTTGATGGCATGGGTGGCGCCACCCGTGAGTTGGGTAAATGAGACGCCAGGCACGTTGCGCAGTTGTTCCAATACGTGTTCGGCCACCAGACGCAATTGATCCTGCGCCAGCGTGGGCGAGCTTAATGTCAAGGTCATGATCGGGACGTCATCGACATTGATCGGTTTGACAATCGGTTGCATGGCGCCAGGCGGCATGCGATCCATGTTTTGCATGAGCTGGTTGTACAGTTTGACCAGACTGCGTTCCTGATCTTGCCCGACATCAAACTGCACCGTCACCACGCCATAATCCGCCACGGCATAGCCAAAGGTATGCTTCACGCCGGATTGAGCGTTCATGATGGCTTCGAGCGGTTTGACGACCAGATTGTCGATTTCCTGCGCGGAGGCGCCGGGTTTGGAGACGATGATGTTGGCGGCAGGCACTACAATCTGCGGATTGTATTCCCGTGGGGTGATGAGCAGCGCCATGATGCCGGCAAGGCTGATTGCCAGCATGATCATGGCGGTAATTTTGGATTCCAGAAACAGTGCGGCGAGTTTTCCGGCGATGTTCTGACGAGCGGCGGGGGCGTGCTCAGACATTGCCGGCTCCCGTGACATGGTCACCCGATTGCAGGTCGGGCGATGGCTGAGCAACGATTTGTTCGTTGCCGGAAAGGCCGGATTCGATTTCGGTTTCATTACCCACTACTGCGCCAGTTCTTACCATGCGGTAATGGGCAATGTGCTGGCCGTCGACGACGAACACACCTGTAATACCGGCGCGTTCGATGATGGCGCCATTTGGAATGCGCAGACCTTGCCGGGAACCGGTGACAAACTGGATATCGACAAATTGGCCGCTTTGTAGCGACATGTTGTCGGGTAACGAAATTTTGACCAGATGGGTATGGCTGACCGGATCGGCGCTGGGCACCAAGCGAATGATGCTGCCAGTCAGGTTGCGTTGATCGATGCGCAAATTGACGCGATCGTTGTGATGCAAGTGCTGGTAAGTGGCTTCGGATACTTGGGCTTCCACGTCGAGTTTCTGCGGGTTGGTCAGCGAGAGCAGAGGTTGCCCGGGCGCTGCCAGCGCGCCAATGCTGGTCATGCGTTGACTGATGACACCTGAAAACGGTGCGCGGATTTCCGCGTAGCGCAGTTGTGCGCTGGCTGTGGCGTGCCCGGCACGGGCGGCGTTGGCCTGTTGTTGGGCGACAGTGTATTGCAGGCGTATTTTATCCCATTGTGTTTTCGGGATGGCTTCTTCGCGGTAGAGATCGCCAAAACGGTCGTAATCCGACTTGGCGTCAGCCAATGCAGCCTCGGCTTGCGCCAATGCCGCTTTTGATATGCTGACCTGCCCTTGAATATCGGTCGGGTCAACCGTGATGAGCAGTTCACCTTGCTTGACGGGTTGACCGGATTCCACATTGATTTGTCGTACATAGCCCATGATGCGTGAGGCAATCTGAATTTGCTGTTCGGCGACGACAGTACCGGGGTAGTCGTCAGTCACGGGCAGTGCGCCGGGTCTGACTGTCATCAGGGTACAGGCGATATTGGTGCTGGTCGGCATTTGACTGGCCGGATCGGTCGGGTGACTACAGGCACTCAGCAAAATGCTGAGCGCCAGAACAGATGTGCGAAGTTGGAATGCTGTCACGAATGCTGTCACGGTATGCTCCAGATGAAATTCAAAATAAACCGGTATCCAGTTGACCCAGCGCCAGTTCCAGGCTGGCGCGCTGGATGATCAGATCATAATGGGCATTGACCAGGTCAGCACGGGCTTTATCGAGTTGTGCTTCGGCGTCCAATTCTTCGGTGATGGTAGCCACACCGTTAGCATAGCGTTTGTTGACCAGACGGGTTGCCTCTTCCATTTGCGACAGGGCAAGCTGACGTTCAGCCAGGCGTTGTTCAGCCTCGATGGCTTTACGCTGCGCGACACCGATCTGATACGCGATATTGGCTTGCGCTTGGGAAAGCCGCGCCACGACTTGATTGCGACCCGCCTGCGCCTGGTCGATTTTCCCGTGCGTCACACCGCCATCAAAGGCGGTCCAGGAGATAGTGCCGCCGATGGTATAGGAATTGGCACCAAAACCCACTTGGGCATCATTCCAGTCTTCACGCAGCATCAGACCGATTTGCGGTTTTTCACCGGCACGAGCGATGTCGACATTGGCGGATTCTGCTTCAACTTGTTGACGCAGTGCCTGTATGCCGGGGTTGTGGTCGATGGCTTGTTGGCGCAATACGGCGAGCGCAGTATGGTTGGCCGGGATGTTTGTCTCTTCACCGACGTCCAGCGCTTGATCGAGCGGGATGCCTAGCAGGACATGCAATTGATCCAGTGCCGATTGCAAGGCGTTTTCTGCCTGCGCGCGCTGAATCTGTATATCTTGCAATTGAACCTGTGCCAGCAAAAGGTCGCTTTTAACGATAGCACCACCTTTTTTCATGTTGGCCATCATGGTGAGTTGCGATTGTGCGGCGGCTTCCGCTTGCTTGGCGACCTGCACGAAAGCTCGCGCCGCGTGAACACCTTCATAGGCTTGCAACACGTTAAAAATCAGATGTTGGCGTGCCGAACGGTCACCACGCTGTGCCGCAGCGACATAAGCGTGCGCCTGTTTGATGCCGCCATCAATCATGCCGCCAGTATATATCGGTGCGTCGATTTCCAGACGGGTATCTATGTTGTGGACAAAACCTGGATAATTAAGGTTGTTGGGTTGTACAGACAAAACATTCGGGTTGGACGGGTTGAATTGTCCGGCACCAAAATCATTGAAATTGGCCTGTCGTTCAGACAGCTTCAAACCAAAGGCAGTCAAGGCATCGTTGGTGCCAACGGCATTAATCGAGGCGGTCAGTTTTGGTACGCGGCTGCCCGAGGCCTGTTTCAGACCGGCTTCGGCTTCATGAATACGGGCTTGAGATTCCATCATGTCCGGATTTTGTTTGAGCGCGATCTGTACGCACTGGCTGAAATTCAAGGTTTCTGCATACGCTTGTTGCATGGCTGTCCACGCCAGCGCCAATGCGAGGGCGAAGCGAGAGCCTCTTCGAATACGGTGCTGAATGGAATGGTGAATTTCATGAGCGTCGATCATGGCGTTCATTTGCTCCGAATATGTCATGTTTCAGGATTATGCCGGGGCTGCGGGTAGTGTTGCAATCTTTTTCGTACAACATTTTACTTGCTTTATTAGTACCATAATAACGTGTATCTGATTAATTTATTTGATATTCTGTAATATTAGAATATAATTATATTGCAATATGTCAGGTATTGCAAATGCGAATGATTGTTTTTTGAAAAATATCGAACAGAAACACGGCAGAAATTTTGCATCATGCTGTAAAATGATGCAGTTATCCGTGCGTGGAGTCAGGACATGGGGTTTTCCGAACTAGGGTTGGTGCCCGAAGTGTTGCAGGCGTTGTCTGAATGTGGTTATCAGGAACCAACGCCGATTCAATCGCAAGTGATTCCAGTGGCATTGACCGGGTGCGACGTGATGGCAGGCGCGCAAACGGGTACGGGCAAAACAGCCGGGTTCACCCTGCCAATGTTGAGTCGGTTGGCGCCGTTTGCCACGATGAGTCCGTCACCGGCGCGGCATCCCGTGCGGGGTCTGGTGTTGACGCCGACGCGTGAATTGGCTGTGCAAGTAGAGGAAAGTGTCCGCCGTTACGGTAAATATTTGCCTTTGCGTGTGAGTGTGGTGTACGGTGGCAGCAATATGCAACCGCAAATAGACGTGTTGCGCGCGGGCGTGGACATTCTGGTGGCAACTCCCGGGCGTTTGCTCGATCACGTGCAGAACAAAACACTGGATTTGTCGCGGGTACAAGTGTTTGTGCTGGATGAGGCAGACCGCATGCTGGACATGGGATTCATGCCGGATTTGCGCCGCATCATCGAGTTGTTACCGGAAGCGCGACAGAATTTGATGTTTTCTGCCACTTTTTCACCGGAAATCAAGAAGCTGGCTGACGGTATCATGCGTTCGCCGCAATTGGTGGAAGTTGCCCGGCGCAATACGGCGGCGGAAACGGTGCGGCAAAGTGTTGTGCTGGTGGAGCGCGAGCGTAAGCATAGTGCGTTGGTCAAACTGATTCGCACACGCAATCTGAAACAAGTGCTGGTGTTCTGTGGCACCAAACTGGGCGCCAACCGATTGGTGCAACACCTGACCCGGCAGGGCATTGCTGCCAACGCCATTCATGGCGATAAGGCGCAGCAGGCGCGCATGGATGCGCTGGAGCAATTCAAGCAAGGTGAAATGACGGTTTTGGTGGCAACCGATGTGGCGGCGCGTGGTATCGATATCGATCAGTTGCCGACGGTCATCAATTATGATTTACCCCGGGCTGCTGAAGATTATGTGCATAGAATCGGTCGCACCGGGCGTGCCGGGGCACAGGGCGAAGCCATTTCACTGGTGGCACCGGAAGAACAGGTTCTGCTGTCCAGTATAGAAAAGTTGCTCGGACGACGGATTTCGGTTGAGGCGCTGGAAGGCAAGGTGGCTGGTGAGGAAGACATGCCCAATGAGCGAATTCTCGGCGAGGGAGCGGCTGTTGACCCGACCGATGCGATGCCGGAAATCTCCGGCGAACGATTTGGGCAATGTGTTGCATGGCAAGATTCTGGTCGCTCCGGCGTGGAAAATGCTAAAAAAACGCAAATTGCCGCGCTGTTCTTGCCACCGGTGGCTGACGACGGGAAACAATAGGCAGTTTCCCCTGGCCGCTTGTCGATATACTGTTGAGCTTTCTCGCTTGCCGGGAAAAATTGAAATGGCGTTCAACGATAAAAATGGTCACGCGTAAACGGGTATGGTATTGACCCGTCGTTGAGCGGCTTACCTGCCAGAATTTGGAACAGTGACAGCCAGCCACGTTCGAAAGCATGTGCCGAGCCGCCCATGTAGATTTGCCATATCCGATATTTTTTCTCGCCAATCAACTCCCTGGCTTCTTTTTTTCGTGCCTCCAGCCGATCGACCCAATGCCAGAGCGTTTTGGCATAGTGCGGGCGCAAACTCTCAATGTCCACGCATTCCAGATGCTGCTGTGACATTGATTCGATGACGCTGGACACATGGAGTAGATCACCACCGGGGAAAACGTATTGCTCAATGAAATCACCAATATCGTTGCCCAATCCATCTCTTTCCAGGCTGGTTGAGGTAATGCCGTGATTCATCACCAGACCGCCGGGTGTCAGCAGGCGATAAATCTTGCCGAAATAATTTGGCAGGTTTTTTCGTCCGACATGCTCGAACATGCCAACTGAGGAAATTTTGTCATATTGTTCGGTTTCCGGCATTTCCTGATAGTCCAGCAAGCGTACTTCGCAACGGTCTTGCAGCCCTCGTTTGACAAGCTGTTCGCTGACATGGTGATATTGATTCTTGCTGAGCGTTATGCCGGTAGCACGCACGCCGTAATTTTCGGCTGCCCAAAAGAGCAGCCCTCCCCAACCGCAGCCGATATCCAGAAATTTTTCATCAGCCTGGAGGTTGAGTTTTCGGCAAATGTGATCAAGTTTTTGTTCTTGAGCCAGATCAAGGCTGTCACCCGGATTTTTGAAATATCCACATGAATAGACCAGTCGTCTGTCCAGCCAGAGGGAATAAAAACTATCTGATACATCATAGTGATAACTGATATTTTGACTGTTGTTTTTCCTCAGGCGAAACAGCCAGCTCAAATCCATCCGGTTTTTTCTATCGATTTGCGATTCAGCATCGCACAAAATTTCGCCGATTCGGATGATGTCGCGCATATCACCCTCCAGGTCGATTTCCTGCTCGACATAATTCTTTGCGAGTTTGCCGAGGCTGGGATTGGCCAGAGCGATCAAAGAACCGGGTGAGCGAATGGATAATTTGACTTTGTATGAATTATCCAACAGCAATTCGCGTTCACCCCAGAAATTGACATTGATTGGTAAAGCCATGTTACGTAACTTTCGCTCTATCAGATTCAATATTTGCGAATGAAACATCATCAATCCCCCCATCTTTAGTGGTTGTCTAATTGTAGACAGATTCAGGTTTAAAGTGCAACGCCTGTATTTGTTCATGTGTTTGCGTGAAGCAGCTTGAAATACGCCGTATTTCTCCTGTTTCATTGCTGGTGGAATCGACAGACCCTCGTTTTTGGGCGGCCTGATTGATTATCAAGTTGTTATGATGGTGATGGATTTATTTCGTCAGAAAACACGACCTGCGCTTTGCCGGCTTTCTTGGCGCGATACATGCGGGCATCAGCCAGGTTGAGCAATTCCTGCCATGTCGGTTTGGTTGGATCCGGCAGGGCAGCGATTCCGCTGCTCCAGGTTTGTGTCTGCCCATCCGGGCGTTGTAAAATATGGCTGTCCAGTAAAGATTTCAGTCGTTTGGCCGTTTGTTCCGCGGTAGAAAAAGGAAAAATCAAAACAAATTCCTCACCTCCCCAGCGAATGACCGCGTCGCCGTCGCGTAACATCTGACGAAATGCGTTCGCTGCCTGCAGCAGCATCATATCGCCCATCGGATGGCCGAATTCATCGTTCAGTCGCTTGAAATTGTCCAGATCGAGAAAAGCAAATGACAGGGGATGCTTTTGACGTTTGGCTTGTGCAAATTGTAACGCGAGCACATGTTCACCGCTGCGTCGGTTCATGGTTTGCGTTAAAGGATCGATACTGGACTGATTGAACAGATTTTTCATCAACTGGAGTTGCGAAAGCGAAGCCAGGCCGTCAACCACCGCAATCAACAACAACAGCCAAAACACAATCAGGTTGTCGATTCCAGGCAATACGCCAACTTTGTGAAAAAAAAGGGAAATAAAAAATACAAGCAACAGCGGCAATGTAAACAGCAGCGTTTCGGCGATCACTAGCGGAAACAGTGCCAGACCAGACATTAGCACAAAGGGTAAAAAGGTATAGCCGGCAGACATGGCGGAACCCACTGCGTTGAAATGTATGCCGGACAATATCAGTCGACTAAAAATGAAAAACATGGTGGGAATGAATACCAGCAGACTGATGCCGACGCGAGCGTGACCGGCACTGGGACTACAGCGGCACAGCAGGGCAAGCAGAGCAAATGCAACACTGATCAGTATTCGCCCGATGGCAAGTGTCGTGGCAATGTTGGATGGAAAGGTGGCAAAATCAATCACAATCCACATTGGGGTCAGAATTGCAAATACGGCGGCAATAATGCGGACGCGCGAAAGAATGAAGCGCGCGCGATAGCGCGAAAAAATCGGCGAATGCGCACTGATAAAAATAAATTCCCGCAGTTCACCCGGAGAGAGTAGAAAAAACTGAGCAAGTTGCGAGGAGACATGGGTTCGCAACGGTTGTAATTTTTTATTCTGAAGAAGGGGCATATAATGAACACTCACCATGAAACCACAGGAAATGCTAACACACATTTGCAGGAGGCAAAGAATCAGGACGGAGTATATGCCAAATGATCAGGAAGGTTATGGCAAACAGAAGCGGTCAGGGAAATGGCAAGGGTGCCTGAGAACATGACGCATTGAATGCTGCTGTTTTTAGCAAATTTTTGGGGTGGATGATGGGGCTCGAACCCACGACAACCGGAATCACAATCCGGGACTCTACCAACTGAGCTACATCCACCATAAAGCGGGAATCTGTTTTTTTGGCCTGCCCGACAGGAATCGAACCTGTAACCCCCAGCTTAGAAGGCTGGTGCTCTATCCGGTTGAGCTACGGGCAGCTCGCACACGGTACGACAACAGGTGGCTCGTGCATGAAACCGTTTGCACCAGCGACAGACCACAAAATCTGGTCGGGGCGGAGAGATTTGAACTCCCGACATCCTGGTCCCAAACCAGGCGCGCTACCAGACTACGCTACGCCCCGAAAGGACGACACTTTACTGGGAACAGACGATGTTGTCAAGAGTTGGGGTGGCAAGGCAGATGAGCTGAAAGATTTTTTGCTGTTTCTGGTCGTTTCTTGTGTTTTCCTGATATAAGGGGATTGAAGTGTCAGGGTATCTGGTGCGATGATACGGTATTTTGCGGGACGGTGATTGTCAAGTTATGTCTGCCTTGATTCTGGATGGGAAAAAACTGTCGGCTGAAATTGTGGCTGGCGTCGCTGTCGAGGTGTCTGCGCGCGTGCAGCAGAGTCTGACTGTGCCTGCGTTAGCGGTGATTCAGGTAGGCGAGGATCCGGCTTCCAGTGTGTATGTGCGCAACAAGCGTCAGGCTTGTGAACGGGCGGGTATCCGTTCGCTGATGTATGCGTTGCCAGCGGCTGTCACGCAGTCAGAGTTGCTGGCGTTGGTGGGTACATTGAACCACAATACGCTTGTGCATGGTATCTTGGTGCAATTGCCGTTACCGGCGCACATCGATGCGGCAACCGTGCTGGAGCGCATTCATCCGAATAAAGATGTCGATGGTTTTCACCCTTGTAATATCGGTCGATTAGCGGTGCGTATGCCGGATTTGCGTTCGTGCACACCGTATGGTGTGATGCGTTTGCTGGCGCTGGCGCATGCCGATATGAAGGGCTTGCATGCGGTGGTGGTCGGCGCATCCAACCATGTTGGTCGTCCGATGGGCTTGGAACTGTTGTTGGCTGGGTGCACAGTGACAACCTGTCATCGTTTTACCCGGGATTTGGCCGAGCAGGTGGCAAAAGCGGATATTCTGGTGGTGGCAGTTGGTCGTCCGGGATTGGTGCGTGGCGAATGGATCAAACCTGGCGCCACGGTCATTGATGTTGGTATCAACCGGTTGGCAGACGGACGTTTGTGTGGTGATGTCGAATTTGATGTTGCCAGCGCGCGGGCTGCCTGGATTACACCGGTGCCTGGTGGCGTAGGGCCGATGACGGTGGCAATTTTAATGGAAAATACACTGCGTGCAGCTCGTAAGGCGGATATGGCACTGACGGAAGAAGAATTGGCCGAGTGATTTTTTCTGCGGGGTTTGGCGGGACGGCTGTGGATAGTGTGAACAACAATGGTCAGACGACGCGGAATGCATCGTGCAGATCGTCGATGTTCAGGTCCAGGTCGTCGGCGATGGCCGGTGTTCTGGGGTTGGCTGTGTCTTGGTCGCCGCGTTCGATCTCTTGCGCCACGCCGATGAGCATGATGATTTCTTTGTACACAGACAGATCGAATCCAAGCCGTTTTTCACGGGTCTTGTCTACGAGCAGTAGTTCCCGCAGGTAAGTAATGATGCCGGGTTGTTTCCATAATGTGGTGATTTTTTTCACCAGATGAGGATAATCTTCAAGATGCCGTGTTTCGAAAAACGCTGCATCGTCTTCATACGCGGGAACGTTGACGTTGAAGTGGCGGCTGATCCGGTTTTTCAGTGCTTCATATTTTTCTGCTTGTCGGGTGTTGCGGTACAGATCGAATAAATACAGCCAGGGAGCGGGTGAGTCCTGCGTGTCCAGACCGGTTTGCGATTCCAATAGTTCGATGGCCTTGTCAGGGTTGTTGACTGAAATCCAGAATTCCGCTTCTTGCGTAATATCAGATAATTCCTGAACTTCGATGCTGTTTTCATCGCTGTGGGCAACGGTTGCGGGATAAGCGGCAGGCTGATTGGATGTGTATTGGTAATGCGATGGCGAGGCTGTTCTGGCGTGCGCCTCGGTGGCTTGTGCGTGATGCCCGATAACGTCAGGGGCGGTGATTTTCGCAGGTTCTTTGGTTGGGGTGGTCACTCTTGCGGTCGCCGTTGCTGTCGTTGTCACGGTTGTTGGTGTGGGCGCACCTGCTGCGGCAGGCGTGTCAAGATGTTCCCACCATTCGGCGGGATTTTTTTTGTGCCGAAACTGGTATGACAGTAACAACAGAAGAGCCAGGAATTCGGCTGCTGCAAGCCAGGTGGGCAAGGTTTGCCAAGATGCGGCCTTTTGGTTGTTGTTGAATACATGTAATTGTTTTAACTGCTGTATTTCTCGTTGCATGGATTCGACTTGCGCCTGCTCCAGTTTTAATTCGTGCATGACATCGTTGGGTTGCGGTTGCAGCAACTGTTGCAGGTGGGTTTTGGCTGCCTGCAGTTGAGCGGCGTTTTGAGTGGCTTGTTCGATGAGCGCCGGGTCGAGCTGGGTGCTGAAATGCAATCGTAAACCGTCTTGTGCAACGGGTGGCTCTTCGCTGACAGACAGCCAGGCTGAATGGGAATGGCTGGTGTGGATATTTGCTGCCTGCGCAGAATGTGTGGCGTGGTGGGCGGTTGTATGTGCTGACACGCGAGCAGTGTGTTTGGCAGTGTGGCGTGTCTTTGGGGTGGCAGGTATGGTTTCCAGTGTTGTGGTTGGCGTTATTTCTACTGCAACAGGAACTGTTGATGGTTGAATATTGGCGGGTGGCAAGTCAAGCAGGAGTGCGTAGGTGCGTTGTTCGGTGTCATGCTGACAATTGATGGTCACGCGGAGAAAGCAGGCCGGTTCAGATAGCGGGTGGATTGTGCTGATATGCAGGACAGACGGGGTATCGGTATGAATCTTGGCCGGCATGAGTTCGTTGTTATCGCCAGACAGCAGGTTGGCGGCGCTACAGGCGCTGGAAATTTGCTGGTTGTTGCCGATGAGGGCGACATCGGCTCTGAACGGTTCGCCTAAATGGGAGAGAATGGTGATGTTGCCGAGCCCTGCGGCATTGGTGGACAAATTGCCGAAAACCAACAAAAAACAAATTAGAACAACAACATGTAGTTGGATTTCGTATCGCGTGATGGTGACAGAAAAAATAGGCACGAAATCCTCTTGGTTCATTAGCGTTATTGTCTTGGTAACAAATTGTACACAAAATTCATTGAAAACACGATAACCGCTAAAAAATCACGGTCGATGCCAAGGAAGCGCTGATTTACCCGGCCAAGCCACCGTCGCGACCGTGTGGGAATGAATCAGTGGCTCTCCAGGCGCGTTGGTTTGAGTGATGCTCAGGTTGGGGATTTTTGGCGGGAAACCGGCAAGAATGATTGTTTTTCGACTGTCTGTCAGGGATTGAGTTGTGTGCCGGCAAATTCGTTTACCAGTTGTTCAAATAGCTGGCGCAGTTGTTGTCCTGCCAGATTGCCGTCACCCTTTTGTAAAGACAGAAAAATGGCTTCGTGTGCCTTGACATAACAAGGAAGAACATCAATCAGCCGTTGCGCCATGAAGTGAATACGGGAAATGGTCTGCAAGTTGTCCCACGTTTGCAAGAACAGATGGTTACCGGATTGCTCCATGATGCGGCGGTGAAAGTGCGCGGCCTGTTGTGTGTAGGAAGCAACGTCGCGCGCGGTGGCGCTGGCGTCCATGTTGTCGAGGGTTTGGCGCAAGTCGGCGAGCATGTCATCCGGGCAGGGTACGGCCATTTGTGCCGCCCGCTCTTCCAGAATGGCACGCAACGCATAAGATTCGGCGATTTCTTCTGTGTTGATGGAACGAACATGGGTGCCGCAGTAGCGTTCCGAAGTAACCATGCCCATGGCTTCCAGTTCGCGCAGCGCTTCGCGGATTGGTGTTTGGCTGACTTGAAATTCGTGCGCCAGATTGAGTTCAATCAAACGCTCACCACAGGGATATGCGCCTTCGAGAATGCGTTTGAGCAAGGTATCGCGGATGTGGTCGCGCATGCAACGTCGCGCAATGGGGGAGCTTGGTGTGGTCATGGTCTGGCGGTCAATGTTTGTCCGGCATGGTCTTGCCAGCCGCCACCCAGTGCTTTGACCAGCAGGATGCTGGCGTCGATATGATTGAGGTGAATCGCTGTTTGCGTCAATTGAGCATTGAGCAGGCTACGTTCGCTGGACAGCATATCGAACTGGGTGTCGATGCCATTGACAAGACGAGTTTGTGTCAAATCGAGCACGTGTTGTGCGGTTTGCGCTGCTGCACGGGTATCGAGGTCTTCATCGTGCAGTTTATGCAAGGCAATCAGTTGGTCTTCGACGTCCTTCCAGGCAGAAAGCACGGTATTTCGGTAGTTGGCCACGGTAGCTCGCCACTGGGCATGCGCCTGGTCGCTGAGTGCTTGCAGACGTCCTCCATCGAACAGATCGAGTGCTGCGGTCGGGCCAAACGACCACAGGCGGTTGGGTGCTGTTATCCAGTTGTTGTAACCGGTATTTTCGTAACCGGTGTTGCCGGAAAGGCCGAATACGGGAAAAAAAGCTGCTCGCGCTACGCCGATGTTGGCATTGGCAGCGATGACCTGTTGTTCGGCGCTGGCGATGTCCGGGCGGCGTTCGAGTAGCGTAGAGGGCAAGTCAGGTGCCGGTTGCAATGGTTTGAGGGGAGGGGTGTTATCGTTGGCAGGCAGCGTGAATGTGTCTGGATTGCTGCCAATGATGAGCGCGATGGCGTGCTCGGTCTGGCTGCGTTGCCGTTGCAGGTCGGCCAGTTGGGCGCGGGCATTGTCCAGATTGAAGGTGGCTTCGGACAGCGTGATGATGTTTGCTTCACGGTGCTGAACCAGAATCTGGGTCAGACGCAGGTTTTGTTGCCAGTTATCGACCAGCTTCTGATTATCCTGTAATACGGTATCCAATGCGCGCAGATTGGCGTAATCCATGGCGAGCTCTGCCTGAATGGAAAGTTGTAACGCAGCCAGATCGTCCGCACTGGCATGTGCCAGCGCGTCGCTGGCAATGACGGCATTTTTGATGGCCCCCCAGAGGTCGATTTCATAGCTGGCATCCAGATTGATGAGGTTGCTCTGGTAACTGGGATGGTTTTCTACCGGAAACAATGGCGTGTGGTTGGAAACATGGGCATTTTGATGATCGGCAGTCAGGCTGACGGTCGGCCATTGTGCGGCGGACTGGGCACGGGCAATGGCACGCGCTTCATCCAGACGCGCAATGGCGGCCAGCAGATTCTGGTTGTGGACGGCGGCAGTCTGCTCCAGATTGTCCAGCGTGGGGTCGCCCAACGCTTGCCACCAGTCTGTCCGCAGCGCGGATAAGTGCGCGGGTTGCCAATTTCCTGTTTCGCGATAGGTTGTTGCAGCAGGCACCGCAGGGCGATGATAGCTGGGCGCCAGCGAGCAGGCGGCGAGTAACAGACAGGCAAGAGGCAGCAGACGTTGCGGAATCATGACGATTTGTCCAGCGCATGAACGATGACCGATTGTCCATCGGTGATGGAGTCGGGCGGGCTGACAATGATGGCTTGTTGCGGGTTAAGGCCGGTGATGATTTCCAGTCGACGGCCAAAGTCGCGTCCCACCAGGACTTTTTGCAAGTGTACTTTGTTGTGTGTGTCAACGGTGGCAATCAGCGTGCCGCTGGCGCGAAAGATGAGGGCATTTGCCGGGACGGTGACGGTGCCAGGGTTGATGAGATGTGAAAAACGGGCCTCGATGAAGTCGCCGGGCAACAAGCGTTCGTCCGGATTGTTCAATTGCAGTTCAACCAGTTCGGTGTGGGTGACCGGGTCGATGGCTTTGGCGTGCCGGACCAGTTTTGCCTGCCAGTGTTTACCCGGATATTGCCGGGTATCGAACATGATGAGATCGCCGGAATGGATGCTGCCCGATTCGTCTTCCGGTATGGGGATGTAGGCGCGCAGGCGATCAATGCTGGCAACGTGAAACAGTTCGGTAGCTCTGCCGTTGGCTGAACCGCTGTCAATCATGGTGCCGATGTCGATGTTGCGCACGGTGACGATACCATCGACTGGCGCGACGATGCGTTTGTAAACATCCAGCGCGTGCAGGCGTTTCAGGTTGGCTTGCGCCGAGACAAGTGCGGCAGCCTTGGCGTTGGCTGCATATTGCTGGTTGTCGGCATCTTGTTGCGAAATGGTTTTGCTGGGCAGTAGATCGTGATAGCGCTGTGCGGTCAGTTGCGCCAGTTGCGCATCGGCATAAGCGGTTGCGACATCGGCTTTGGCTTGCGCTTCCTGCTGGTCGAGTTCCGGTGTGCTGATTTCGGCAATTAACTGGCCTTTTTTGACTGGTTGGCCGATATCGACCAGCCAGCGTTGCAGATAGCCGTCGGTGTGGGCATAAATAGGTGTTTCTGTCCACGCTTGCAGTTGTCCGGGTAATACCAGCGGCGGCTCATGGGTTTCCGGGATGGGCAGTACGGTTTCAACGTAAATGGCAGATTCTTGCGCTGCCTCTTTTTTCAGTGCGGCGCGGGCTTCAAGACGGCTGAATATTCCCCAGCCGGCGATGGCTAGCGCCAGCACCAGAAAAAATATACGCCATAATGGTGAAATGTGGGTGGGCCGGGGAGCGGAAGTCATGTGGAAATCCTTTTGGACAGAGGCATCCGGTTACGAATGATGGTAAACAGGGCAGGAACCAGGAATAGCGTCGCGGTAGTGGCAAAGATGAGCCCGCCGATGACAGCGCGGCCTAAAGGCGCATTCTGTTCACCACCATCTCCAAGCCCGATTGCCATAGGGGTCATGCCAATAATCATCGCCAACGCTGTCATGATGACTGGGCGTAAACGGGTGTAGCCTGCTTCGAGTGCGGCATCATGGGCGGATTGCCCGGTTGCCATACGTTCGCGGGCGAAGCTGATGACCAGAATACTGTTGGCGGCGCCAACCCCCATGCACATGATGGCGCCGGTGAGCGCGGGTACACTCAGGGTGGTGTGGGTGATGAATAGCATCCAGGCAATGCCGGCTATGGCGGCAGGTAGCGCGGCAATGATGATGAGCGGGTCAATCCATGATTGAAAGTTGATGACAATCAGTAGATAAACCAGCACGATGGCACCCAACAAACCCCATTCCAGGCTGGTGAATGAATGTTGCATGGTTTCTACCTGACCACGCATCACTACTTGCGTTCCTTTGGGGATTTTGCCGGCGTTGGCCTTGAGGATGTGTTGTATCTGTGCGGCGACGCTGCCCATGTCACTGCCTTGTACGGCACCAAAAATATCGATGACGGGTTTGACATTGTAGTGACTGACGACTTCAGGGCCGCTGCTGCGGTGGAAGCTGGCGAGATTGGACAAGATTTGCGGTGGACTAGCCGTATTCACCGTGATCGGAGTTTGTGCCAGATCATTCAGGTTTTGCATGCGGTATTGTGGTACTTGCGCGGCAACGCTGTATTGTACGCCATTTTTCAGGTTGACCCAGAATGTCGGGTTGGTTTGAAAGCTGCCCGACAATGAGGTAAGCAGAGCGCTGGCAACGTCCAGTTCGGTATACCCCAATGTAGCGGCCAGATCGCGGTTGACGTCGACATTGATTTGCGGGTAATCAAAAACCTGTTGAATATGTAAATCAACGGCACCCGGCACTTGTTGCAACTGTACCAGCAGTTGGTTGGCAAATTGGCGGTTGGCTGGCAGGTTCATGCCTGAAATCTGAATATCCAGTGGTGCTGGCAGGCCAAAATTGAGAATCTGGCTCACAATGTCAGCGGGTAAAAAGGAAAAACTTGTGGTGGGAAAGTCATTGCGCAGGATTCGCCGCAAGTGGCGCACATAATTGGCAGTGGGCGCATGGCCGGTTTTCAGCGAAATGTAAACGTCAGCATCTCCCGGACCGATTGGCGCAGAGGTGCTATAGGAGAGGTTGATGCCACTGTAGGGTAGACCGACGACGTCAACCATGTTATCGATATCGTTGGCGGGAACATGACGCCGGATATCAGCTTCGACTTCATCGCACAGCGCTGTCGTGTCTTCAATACGGGTACCGGGGGCAGCGCGCAGGTGGAGTTTTATTTGTCCGGCATCGACCTGCGGGAAGAAATCTTCACCCAGCCAGGGAAAGAGCAGGAACGACAGGAAAATAATGGCAAAAAACAGCAGGGCGAAGCGCTGAGGTTGTTGCAGGGCGTTGGTGAGCAGATGTTGGTAACCAGTTCGAAACCGGTCGAATGCCTGCTCAAACCGGCGTTGCAGTCTTACCATCGTATTTGTGGTGGCTTGTTGTGCTTCGTGGCGGCGCAGCCAATATTTGGCCAGCGTCGGCACCAGTGTGCGTGATAGTATCCAGGAGGCAATCATGGCGAACACCACGGCTTCGGCCAGCGGAACAAACAGAAAGTGCGCCACGCCGGTGAGCAGAAACATCGGGATGAAGACGATGCAAATCGACAGCGTGGAAACGAGCGATGGCATGGCAATCTGATGTGCGCCGTCCAGGATGGCTGTTTCGGCATCTTTGCCCTGCTCCAGATGCCAGTTGATGTTTTCGATGGCCACTGTTGCGTCATCGACCAGAATGCCGACTGCCAGTGCCAAGCCACCCAGCGTCATGATGTTGATGGTTTCCCCTAGCCAGGACAGGATGGTAATGGAGGTCAGGACAGACAGGGGGATGGAAATGGTAATGATGAGGGTGCTGCGCCAGGAACCGAGAAACAGCAGAATCATCAGGCCGGTAAGCGCTGCCGCAATCAGACCTTCGCGGATGACACCATCAATGGCGGCGCGCACGAAAATGGACTGGTCGCTCAGAGCGTGAATACTCATGCCGGCAGGCATGTCGTCACGAATGGACGGCATCTGCTTTTTGATGCTGCTGATAATGTTGATGGTCGATGCCGAACCGGTTTTCAGTACGCTCATCAAAATGGCACGATGACCATTTACCCGCACCACGTTGGTCTGCGGAGGAGCACCATCATACACATGCGCCACATCGCGCAGATGAAGCAATATCCCTCTGTTGTTCCGTAAAGGAATGTTGTTGATGGCATCCATATTATCACTATCAAAACTGGCATTCAGCTTGATGTAATACTCGCGGTGGCCGATTTTTTGTGTGCCAGCCGGTAAAATCAGGTTTTGATTTCCCAAGGCGCGGGTCACGTCGTTGGCTGACAAACCGTATGTGCGCAGAGCTTGCGGTTCCAGGTCGATCTGGACTTCGCGCATTTGTCCGCCATAAGGGTAGGGCAGAGAGGCGCCAGCGACAGTGGAAAGCTGGGTACGGATGAAATTGTTGCCAAAGTCGAACAGCTCAGCCTCGGTCATGCGGGAACTGTTCAGCGCAAGCTGGATGACTGGCACGCTGGACGCGTTGTAGGCCAGAATGAACGGTGGCGTGGTACCGGGCGGCATCAGGCGTAGCAGTGTTTGTGAAATGGACGTGATTTGCGCGACGGCGAGGTCTTCGTTGACATGGGGTTGAAAAAAATACTTCACGACCGCAATGCCATTGAGAGACTGCGATTCAATGTGTTCGATATCGTTGACCGTGGTGGTGGCTACCCGCTCACTGAACGATGTGATGTGATTGGCCATGTCTCGTGGTGGCAGGCCGCTGTAATTCCAGACCACCGATACCACAGGGATATTGATGTTGGGCAGGATATCAACCGGTGTACGCTGGATGCTGAATATGCCCAGCAGGATGATAAGCAGCGCCATGACCAGAAAGGTGTGCGGGCGCTGCAGCGCCAGTTTGACAATCCACATGATGAATGGGTCGAGAGCGAATGGATGGCATGTATTATGGATTATCGATAATATAAAAACAAGGGGTGGAAAATCAGCTTTTCAAGTTTTTCAATGACAATTTTTTGTGTTTGTTGAGGTCGGCATTGCGTGCGTCATCTTGTTTTGCAAGCAATTAGGTCACCGGCCTTTAGGCCGGTGGATGTTTCGTCAGGGAGGGGTATGCATCCCCTCCCTGATCGCGCCTTTAAAACCTCGCCGTTCAGGGCGAGGTTCGGCGCTCCTTCCGGCCTGAAGGCCGGGGTTTTAAACCAGCAAGGAAATAGGATAATGATACAACATATTATCTTTTATTTATAATAAAAATATTTTGTTGCTCAGTGTTAAGTTCAGCGTTAAAAATCTTCGCACCCATATTGCTTGTTGTTGTATAAGTTTTTATTTTTGTTAAATATGTTTTTATTCTCTTTTGTATGCAGAATGAAATGATAAATTTTCCTTGCATTTTTATTGAATTTATATAAAATATGCATAATAGAAATATCAAGTGATATTACATGAACAAACAATTGAAGACACCGCTTCGCACCATGATCGCCATCACTCTTGTGTTAAGCGCCTCGGCGTGCGGTCTTTTCGATAGAGGCCCGGCCAATGTTGCAAAAGAATACATTCAGGATTTGGCCAAAGGGGATACCAAAGACCTGAATCGAATTCTGTATTGGGGCAATACTGCAACAGAATCTGCATCCAGTTTTGTCGAGTCCGAGCACAAGGCTGATTCACTTCTCGAAGCGGTCACCACACACATCAAAAACAAAGGTGGCATCAACTCGATGAATGCGGTGCAAATGAGCACTTATACCAATGGAAACTCACATCTCAAAATGGCACGCGTTAAATTGAAGATTCATTATAACGATGGTTCGGATGAGCAGTTGGATATCAAAACGGTCTATGCAAATGGCAGATGGCTTGTCGTCAGCAACCTGTGATGCCGGTTCACCGTTCATTGTGTTGCGTGCGGGGTATGGCATTGAAGCACGCGTGACACGCAATACCAGAAACAGTCCTTGGACCCACTGTGGCATCGCCATTGGCGACGTCGTGTATGAAAGTGCGCCTGCCAGGGGAGGGTCCGGCGAAGATGGTGACACACGGCCATCCGGGGTGCGGCGCGTAGCGTGGCATTATTTTACGGCGCCGGTACGTTGCCAGCAGCATTATGCCATCCCGCTTGAACTAAATTCCTGGCAGCGGGAGCAGGTGGTTGCCTTCTGTGATTATCACGCGCGGATACGTACTCCATTTGCTGCCGATTATCGTCAACATGACAACGCCTTCTATTGCACGACCTTTGTTGCATCGGCCCTGCTTGCCGCCAATATAGACCTGCTGGCCAACAAAATTCTGCGTTGGATCCACATTCCGCTGTTGCTTGAACCGGGTCGCTACATTGCATTTCCGGAAGATTTGCTGTGTGAGCAATAGGTTACTTTTGTTTGTTTTGGTTCTTGATTCGGATTTTATGGGTGCGGATGGATCAAGATTTTGTTTTTGATGTTTGTTGAAAATATGGGGCGTGGGGCTTCGTTAAAAATGAAGGCGAAGCAACACCAATCTACTGCAAATTACAGGGGTTTGTAAAATGAAAAAACACTTTGTATTGATTCTTGTTTCTGCTGTCATCGTGCTTGTATCCGGTTGTGCTTCAGTTGCAGAGCAATACAAGCCCAATGCCGCATATTTGCAATCGCGCACAGCAAACATTCTTGGATTTAATCCCGATTCAGTTCAAATTTCCAATATTCATGAAGATGATGGAATTACGTACTACCTTGCCGATACCCCGAAAGGGCGTTATGCGTGTCATAAACCAAGTGGTGTAATGGCGGTAGTTGGTATCGGCGTATCAACTGATACAGTGTCGCCCATGTGCCAAAAACAATAATCGGATGATTTACCATATGGAATGGTGTCAATCAGCTTGCATGTGACAGCCCTCATGTCTTTTCAAGAAAATATTCCTGATCCATTGATTGAATTTTTAAAATAAAATGGCAATTCTCCCAAAATCCATCGGAACCAGAAGTGGCGTGACGCGACCATGTGGGAATGGATTGACGCTTCCCAAGCATTGTTTCGGTGTCATTCCGCCCAAGGCCATGTGTGGGTGGTCGCGGTTGTCCTGTTTCCTTGCTGGCGTACTGTCCGGTTGAGGCGCTCCGCGGAGGCATTTTGCTGCGGGTTGCCAGGTTGGGTATAATTCAGTCTGGGTGACCCATGATGCCGCGCGCGTATCGCTGAAATTGTCGTCAATACGCTGCCGTGTTTGCGTGAACCGGTGAAGGTCGCTGTTACCGGAAGTGACCGACATTACCCGGACGAAGTCAGGCCGGGAGAAGAATTGGACAGCGAAACGATCGCAATGCCGCAACACGTGCAAGAACTTCCTTTCTTGCGCGTCATTTGATCCATACCGACACCTCGATAAGGAGAGACCATGAATCGCACTGAAGTCACCGACCTGATCCTCGCCGCCAAACTTAAAAAGCGCCTGAAATGGGCAGACATCGCCCATGAGATTGGCCTATCCAAGGAGTGGACCACTGCCGCGCTAATGGGACAAATGACGCTGGACGAACAGCAGGCAACCGCCATAGGTCAATTGCTCGAACTCCCGCCTGAGGCTATAGACGCGTTGCAAATTGTGCCTTACAAAGGTTCGCTGCCCAGTACGGTGCCAACTGACCCTCTGATTTATCGTTTTTACGAGTTGATTAACGTTTATGGCACCACGATCAAAGCCTTGATTCATGAGGAATTCGGCGACGGCATCATGAGCGCTATTGATTTCAGCATGGATATTTCACGGGTAGCGGACCCCAAAGGTGACCGGGTAAAAATCGTTTTGAACGGCAAATTTTTACCTTATAAAACATATTGATTGTGTGTTGCCCCGGCGCCTTGCCGTCATTGGATCGGTGTATCACGCACCTGCCAACGCGCACAGGCGGTTGACAATCTGATCGGTGATCAGGTGTGAGTCGAAATTTCTTTCACATCTTTTGCGGCCTCCGGTGTCGGCGTTTCCAGTATTTTTGTCCGGCCGTGGTTATGGTTATGAGACAATTGCGTCGGTCTGGTGAAATCAGATATTCATCACCACGGTGCTTGCCCGTCACGAGAGCAGTCTGTCTGCCTGTTCATCCGGATATCGGTGCTGATTTGCTCCCGGGCGCGATTTGGTTGCAACCGCCATGTTGAAAACGTGCAAAACATGCATGGCGGGACGCGGTCTGGCGGGCGGTTTGCCGCGTTGCAATTCTTGCCAAGGGTGTCGCCATTGACGGCGAATTGCGCTTTGCATTTCATCCCGCCAAGCCACCGTCGCGACCATGTGGGAATGAATCAGTGGTTAATGAATCAGTGGTTCCTTAGCTCTGGTCACAGCCTGCGAGCGACCAGTGCTCCTTGCAGATTTTCGGACAAGGGAATCTGCACGCGATGTCCACTGCCTGGCGCATGCTGTGCGGGCTGGCCGTCACGATCGCGCAGTGTGTGCAGCGTGATGAGGCGGTTGCCGGTGGGATGGATGATTTCGAGCGTGTCGTTCACGGAAAAACGGTTTTTGACGTCGATGGTTGCCCAGCCATCGTGGCAGGTCAGAATATCACCGACATACTGACTGCGATGGCTCTCTGAGTGGCCGCGCAGATAATTCTGTTGTTCATGCGTGGCATGGCGCTGGTAAAAACCGGCAGTATAGCCACGGTTTGCCAATCCATCCAGATCGGCCAGCAGTTCCGGATTAAAAGCTTGTCCGGTCAAGGCGTCATCGATGGCGCGACGATAGCTTTGCACGCTGCGGGCAACATAATAACCTGATTTTGTTCGTCCTTCGATTTTATACGAATCAATGCCGATTTCGATGAGACGGGCGATATGCTCGATGGCGCGCAAGTCTTTCGAATTCATGATGTAGGTACCATGTTCATCTTCCATGATGGGCATGAGTTCGCCAGAACGGTTGCTTTCCTCGATGAGGTATACTTTGTTTGCCAACGGATGACGAATCTGCTCGCCGCATTGTCCAAGCGGATTATCTGCCGACAGGAGTGTATGGCTGTCGATGTCCAGTTTTTGCACATCGCCGTTGTCGTCGTCACTGGTGGTATGTACCTGATAATCCCAGCGGCAAGAGTTGGTGCAGGTGCCCTGGTTGGGGTCGCGGTGGTTGAAATAGCCCGACAGCAGGCAGCGTCCGGAGTAGGCGATGCACAAGGCACCGTGGACGAAGACTTCGAGTTCGATGTCCGGACAGCGTTGGCGAATTTCTGCGATTTCATCCAGCGACAGTTCGCGTGACAGGATGATGCGTGATAACCCCAGATTTTGCCAGAAATGAACCGTTGCAAAATTGACTGTATTTGCCTGCACGGACAGGTGAACGGGTATGTCGGGCCAACGCTCGCGTACCAGCATGATGAGACCTGGGTCAGCCATGATGAGCGCATCGGGGTTCATGGCGATGATCGGTGCCATGTCGGTCAGATAAGTATGCACTTTGGCGTTATGCGGCATCAGGTTGCTGGCAACAAAAAACTTTTTTCCGAGTTGGTGGGCTTCCCGAATACCGGTTTCCAGTTGTGCCAACTGAAATTCGTTATTGCGCGCACGTAGCGAATAGCGTGGCTGGCCAGCATACACGGCATCGGCGCCAAAATGAAACGCCAGACGCATTTTTTCCAGGGTACCGGCTGGAGCAAGCAGTTCGGGTCGTATCATGACGGTATCATTCGCCGGGTAATGCCGGGATGCTGCGTTGCGCGAGAGTGGCAGCCAGACCGATGTAGCTGGCTGGCGTCATCATTAGCAGGCGTTCGCGTTCGTGTTCCGGAATGGACAATCCGTTGATGAAGTTGTGCAGGTGTTCGCGCGTCATGCCGGATTTGCCACGGGTAAGTTCCTTGAGTTTTTCATAGGCATTGTTGACCTGGTAGCGGCGCATGACGGTTTGAATCGGCTCGGCCAATACTTCCCAGTTCTGATCGAGATCTTGTGCGAGTTTGTCCGGATTGGCTTCCAGTTTGTCGAGTCCGCGCAGGCATGAATCCCAGCCCAGAAGGGCGTATCCCAAGGCAACCCCCATGTTGCGTAGCACGGTAGAGTCGGTCAGGTCGCGTTGCCACCGGGAAATCGGCAGTTTTTCCGCCAGATGGCGCAGCATGGCATTGGCAACCCCCAGATTACCCTCAGCATTTTCGAAATCGATGGGATTAACCTTGTGCGGCATGGTGGAGGAACCGACTTCACCGGCTTTGAGCCGCTGTTTGAAATAACCGAGCGAAATATAACCCCATATGTCGCGATCCAGATCAATCAGAATGGTGTTGATGCGGCTCATTGCGTCAAATAATTCGGCCATGTAATCATGGGGTTCAATCTGGGTGGTGTAGGCATTGAAATCCAGTCCGAGCCGGGTGACGAAGCGTCGGGCAAAGCTTTCCCAGTCAACGTCCGGATACGCAGCGAAGTGGGCATTGTAATTGCCGACTGCGCCATTGATTTTCCCGCTGATCCGGATGGCGGCAAGTTGTGCCACTTGTCGTTGCAGGCGATGTACTGTGTTCGCTATTTCTTTGCCAAGCGTGGTTGGTGTGGCTGGTTGGCCGTGCGTCCGTGACAGCATGGGCAACCCGGCATGTTGTTTGGCCAGCGCATCGAGCCGGTCAATCAGGGTATGCAAGGTTGGCAGCAGCACCTGGGTGCGCGCAGCTTTCAGCATCAAGGCATGTGACAGATTGTTGATGTCTTCTGACGTACAAGCAAAATGAATGAACTCGGCCGCGCGGGAGATTTCCGGATTGGCGGCAAAATGTTCGCGCAAGAAATATTCCACCGCTTTGACATCATGGTTGGTATTGCGTTCGATGGTTTTGATACAATTGGCATTGGCTTCGCTGAATCCTTGCGCCAGTTCGTCGAGCTCGGCGATGGTACTGGCGCTGAAAGCTGCAATTTCCGCAATGGCTGGTTCGTTGGCTAATGCCTTGAGCCAGTCAATCTCGATGATGACGCGGTGATGGATGAGTCCGAATTCGCTGAACAGCGGACGCAAAGCATCCAATTTGCTGGCGTAACGTCCGTCCAGGGGTGATAATGTGGTGAGAGTGGAAAAGCGCATGATTGAGTGATGGTGTATTGATGAAAGGCAAAATCAACGTGTCATTTTACAGCAATTCGAGGATGATGAAATGCATTGGCAGCACAATGAAAGATAATGTTCTCGATTACCGAGTCTGGTTGAAACATGTTCGGTCGGTATGGTATCGTGGTTCGGCGTGGATATTGGGGCCACTGTTCATTGGGCTTGTGGCGGTGTTTTTGGCTGTGGCCAGTGTCAAGGTCGGTAAATGGGGCGAATATCTGTTTGAACGTTTCCGGTTTGTGCCGTTACTGGTGTTGCCTGTGGGATTTTCCGGACTGGTCTGGCTTGGGAACCGGTTTTTTATGGGGACGCAGGGCAGCGGTATTCCACAGGCTATTGCTGCCATTGATCAGCAGGACGATCGTGCGGTTCGTCATCTTTTGTCGTTTCGTATTTTTATTGGCAAAATTGTACTGACGTTGAGTGGTTTGTTTATTGGTGCCTCGATTGGGCGCGAGGGTCCGACGGTTCAGATCGGTGCGTCAATCATGCATATGTTTTACGGTCGTGGTCCATTTCAGGGGGCGGAGCAACGTCGCATGCTCTTGATGGTGGGTGGAGCCGCCGGAATTGCCGCCGCTTTTAACACGCCGCTGGCCGGCATTATGTTTGCTATCGAAGAATTGAGCCGTAAACATGTATTCAATGCCAACAATTCAGCTTTGTTGGCGGTGATTGTGACCGGATTGATTTCCATGGCATTGTTGGGAAATTATACTTATTTTGGTGTGTCCAGCGCTTCACTGGACTGGAATGGCGGACTTGCAACCATCGCGATTTGTGGCGCTGTTGGCGGCATTTGCGGTGGCATGTTCAGTCGTTTGCTTATTGCGTTGACCGGGGATGGCTGGAAACATACGCATCGTTTGCGCGCAGACCATCCGTTTTTGTTCGCTGGAAGTTGTGGTTTTGGTGTGGCAGTGCTTGGTGTACTGACACACGGGCACGTGTTGGGTACTGGCTACGCTCCGACATTGGCAATGTTGCAGAACGGCATGAGTTTCTCGTGGTATTTTGGTTTGGCAAAATTTCTGGCGACATTACTGTCATCCGTTAGTGGTATTGCCGGTGGATTGTTCGCGCCATCGCTGGCTGTTGGCGCCGGCGTGGGCGCTAACCTGGCGGCACTGTTGCCATTTGGTTATGCGCCCCATGCGGCGATTATTCTGTTATCGATGACAGCGTATCTTTCCGGCGTGACGCAGGCGCCTGCCACATCATTTATCATTACCATGGAAATGACTGACGATCACCATATGCTGTTACCGCTCATGGCGGCTTCGCTTCTGGCGAGTGCGGTTGCCAAACGGATGATTTCGGCGCCTTTGTATCATGTTCTGGCCGACAGATGGATAGAGCGCGCGTGAAGCTCCACTTTTAAAGTGACTTTAGTGAGGATGCGGAATGACGAATACATCCAGGGTCAAACTGGTTTTTGAGAGTGACGGGCGGACGTTGGAGTTGCCTGTGATGCAGGGTACATTGGGTCCGGCTGTGGTAGATGTGCGCAGCCTGGTTCAGCACGGGTTGTTGACGTATGACCCGGGTTTCATGGCGACGGCCAGTTGTACTTCCTGCATTACGTATATCGATGGTGATGCGGGATTGCTGTATTATCGTGGCTATCCCATTGAGCAACTGGCGCAGCACTCCAGTTTCATGGAAGTGGCATATTTGCTGCTGGAGGGCGAGTTGCCCGATGCCGCGCAAAAACTGGCATTCGAGCAATCTGTACGACAAAACGCCATGTTGCACGATCAGATCAATACGGTGTTTCGCGGCTTCCAGCGCAATGCGCATCCGATGGCGGTCATGGTCGCTGTTACTGGCGCATTGTCGGCGTTTTATCATGAATCAACCAATGTATTCGATGCGGAAAACCGGCGTCTGGCAGCGTTGCAATTATTGGGAAAAATCCCGACCATTGCCGCCATGTCGTATAAATACAATGTTGGCGATCCCTTTGTTTACCCACAAAATCGTCTGCATTATGTGGAAAATTTTTTGCACATGATGTTTTCCACGCCGTCCGGACCGTATGAAGTCAACCCTGTGCTGGCACGGGCGCTGGATAAAATCCTGATTCTGCATGCGGATCATGAACAGAACGCATCGACTTCGACGGTGCGTTTGACGGGTTCGTCCGGCGCCAATCCGTTCGCCTGTATCGCTGCCGGCATGGCATCACTGTGGGGGCCATTGCATGGGGGCGCGAATGAAGCGGTGCTGAAAATGCTGGCCGAAATTGGTGATGTGTCACGTATCCCCGAATTCATCAACCGTGCCAAAGACAAGAGTAACGCATTCCGGTTGATGGGTTTTGGCCATCGCGTGTATAAAAACATGGATCCGCGCGCAGCTGTCATGCGCCAGACCTGTCATGAGGTGTTGAATGAGCTGGATCTGAATGATGATCCGATGTTCAAAATCGCGCTGGAGCTGGAGCGGATTGCACTGCAGGACGAGTACTTCATCGCCAAAAAACTGTATCCGAATGTGGACTTTTATTCGGGCATCGTGTTTCGCGCCATGGGAATACCTGAATCCATGTTTACTGCCATTTTTGCACTGGCGCGTACTGCAGGCTGGGTAGCGCAGTGGCATGAAATGCTCTCTGACGGCGGGCACCGGATTGGTCGCCCGCGTCAACAATACGTCGGCCCGACGCGACGCGATTATGTGCCGGACAGAAATCATTGAACCGTCAATTCGCTGGTGTTTTGACTGGCGTTCTGACTGGTGTCGAGTGACTGTCGATGTAATGTTCTATATCCGCGCGGGAGAGGGCACCAACCTGCATGGCAACGATTTTCCCCTGTGGATTGAACAGGTAGGAGGTCGGTAATCCTTCGACCTGGCCGACTTCACTGGCCAGCTTTTCATCGCCCAGTACAATGGGATAGCTGATATGCATTTTGTGCACAAAATCGGCGACCTGTTGTGCGGAATCGTAATCCATGGCCACGCCAAGTACGGCAAATTTGCTGTTGTGGTATTGGTTGTGCAAGGCGATGAGATCAGGAATTTCGGCGCGGCAGGGTGGACACCAGGTTGCCCAGAAATTCACCAGTAGCCATTTTCCTTTGTACGCCGTCAGGGTTTGGCTGTGTCCCTGCGTATCGGTAAACTGGAAGGCAAAGCTGCTGCTAAACGGTAACATCAGGCTGGCAAACAGTAGAACGGTCAAAATGCGTTGGCGCATAAGGGCTCCTGTATAATGTGGGCTTTTTGTGGGAGAAGATGCGGATGAATGCTTATCGCACCGAGAAAGACTCATTGGGTGAATGTAAAGTTCCTGAAGCGGTCTGGTATGGCATACAAACCGCGCGTGCGGTGGACAATTTTCCCATCTCCGGTCGTGGACCGGATGCTGATTTCGTTCGTGCCCATGTGCAGATAAAACTGGCGGCAGCAAAGGCAAACTGTCAGCCGGGCTGGTTGGATGAGCAACGTCGGGACGCCATTGTAGCAGCTTGTGAACGGATTTTGAACGGCGAGTTTGTCGATCAGTTTGTGGTGGATCGCTTTCAGGCTGGTGCAGGTACCAGCCACAATATGAATAGTAACGAAGTCATTGCCAATCTGGCGAATGTGGCGTTGGGCGGGAAGCGGGGTGAGTATGCGCCGGTCCACCCAAATGATCACGTCAATATGGGGCAATCGACCAACGATACGATTCCGACCGCTATCCGATTGGCATTGTTGGCAAAATTGCCTCGTTTGTTGACGGCAGTCGATGATATGGCCGTAGAATTTGAGCGTATCGCTGCGCGTGAGCAGGATACAGTTAAAAGCGGTCGCACGCATTTGCAGGATGCAGTGCCGACAACATTGGGGCGCGAGTTTGCGGCGTACGCATGGACGTTGCGACGCACGACACAGCAATTGGTGCAAAGCCGCTCTTTGTTGTGTGGCATCGGTTTGGGCGGTTCTGCGGCTGGTACCGGGTTGAATACTTCACCGGATTATGTGCAGCGGGTAGTGGCTGAGTTGCGTGTGTTGACCGGCGAGGCAATCGAGCCTGCTGATTTGGCGGCACAGATGCAGTCCATGTTTGACATGCAAGCGCTTTCGGCTGCTTTGCGCGGGTTGGCGTTGGAATTGACGCGAATCTCCAACGATTTGCGCTTGTTGGCATCCGGTCCACGCACCGGGTTGGGAGAAATCACCTTGCCGGCGGTGCAACCGGGGTCGTCTATCATGCCGGGAAAAGTCAATCCTGTCATGTTTGAAATGTTGAATCAGGTGTGTTTTCAGGTGTTGGGGCAAGATGCTGCGGTGGCCTGGATGACGCAGGCAGGGCAGCTTGAATTGAACGTCATGATGCCGGCATTGGGTTCGGCGTTGTTTGACGCGATGGATTGGCTCACTCACGCCATCGTTGCGGCAACCGAAAAGAATCTGCGTGGTTTGGTGGTGAATCGCGAGCGCTGCGAATGGTTCATTCATGATAGTGTGGGGCTGGCGACATTATTGAATACACGTGTTGGCTATGCGCGTGCGGCGGAAATAGCCAAAGAATCCGAGCGTAGTGGAAGACCTGTGCGCGAGATCGTGGCGCAGCATGGGTTGATGAGTGAGGCGGAATTCAATGCGCTGGTGCTGGAGGCAGCGCATGGCAAAGGATAACTTATTGTTTCAACTCGTTGTTTGACCAGCCACCGCCCAGATCCCCGATCAGTGACACCGTGTCGATCAGGCGTTGCATCTGTACGTTGAGCGCGCTTTGCCGGGCATTCAGTGCCGCGGCCTGTGCGGCAGCTGTCGTGGTGTAATCGACGGTACCGGCCTGATATTCGTTTAAAGCGATGGTGGCGCCTTCGTTCGCATCATGTACGGCGGCATCCAGTACTTCGGCCTGCCGGGCGAGGACGCGCAGACCGGACAAATCATTTTCAACATTTTGAAACGCATTGAGTATCGTGCCGCGGTAGTTGGCCACCGTCGCCTCGTAGGCAGCCCGGGCTGCAGCCACTTCGCCATGGCGTGCGCCACCATTGAAAATCGTTTCACCGACACCAGTACCCAGCGACCACACGTGGTTGGCCAAATGCAGCAGTCCGTCCAGTGGAGATTGCGAAAAGCCATCCGATGCTGACAGCGACAGACTTGGGTAGTAAGCCGCGATGGCGATGCCGATGGCGGCATTTTGCGCCGCCATCTGGCGCTCGGCCACGGCGATATCTGGCCGGCGTTGCAGCAGCGTGGAGGGGATGCCTACCGGAATCGTGGGCAGGGTTGGTAACCATGTGCTGTGAGGAATGTTGAGCGCTTCCGGGTTTTTCCCGACCAGCACTGCAATTGCGTTGGCGTATTGCGATCGGGCAACCCCAAGTGCGATCAGGCCGGATTGCGCGCTTTCGAGTTGGGTGCGTGCCGCGATGACGTTGGCAGGCGCGGTCGTGCCGGCGTTGCCCTGATTGGTCACCACGAGCAGGAATTCCTGATAGGCATCGACGGTTTTCTGCAGCAAATCGATATTGGCATCGGTGACACGTAATTCGATGACCGCTGTGGCCAGCGCGATCTGTTCGGACAATGTTGCATTGGCGAGGATCGCCGCACTGGCCTGGGCAGTTGCCTTGCTTTCTTCGATGGTTCTGCGGACCGCGCCCCAGAGGTCGGGTGCCCAACTCACATCACCGCCGAGCGAGCCAGCGCTGTTGATTGACTGAGGCATGGTCGTTATACCGGTTGCGCTGGATGTCCGGGTGGCCGAACCGCTGATGCCGAGGATCGGAAACAGGCCGCTGCGCGCGATTTGTACGTCGGCCAGCGCCTGTTGGTAGTTGGCGTAGTCCGCACGTACGGTCTGGTTAGAAACAGCCACCAGTGGTTCGAGCTGGTTTAGCAACGGGTCGTTGAATGCTGTCCACCAGTCGCCTTTGGGGGCATCGGCCGACGGGGCTGCCTGAATCCAGCCGGGTAGTTCTTTGTAGTGCGTCGGTGTGTTTACTGAAGGGCGTTGGTAATCGGGGCCAACCATGCACCCTCCCAGCCATAGGGTCGAGATGGCGATGAACAGATGACGGAATGGTTTGATGTTCATGTGTTTTGCTCTAATTGACGGTTCCATGGCAGGTTGGCGGACCAGATGACAAGCCGTGCGTGGACGCGGTCGAAGTACAGGTAGATCACCGGCGTAGTATATAGGGTAAACACTTGGCTAAGAATCAGGCCGCCCATGACGGTGATGCCGAGCGGTTGGCGCAGCGAAGCACCTTGGCCGATGCCGATAGCCAGTGGTACTGCACCGAGCACGGCGGCGGCAGTGGTCATCATGATCGGCCGCAAACGGAGTAGTGCGGCCTGATAAATTGCGTCACGGGCGGGTACGCCTTCATTGCGTTGCAGATGGATTGCCACATCAATCATCATGATCGCGTTTTTCTTGACAATGCCGATCAGCAGGATAATGCCGATCAGTGCGATGACCGAGAATGGTGTGTTGAAAATCAGCAGGGCAAGCGTGGCGCCAATGCTGGCTGACGGCAGGGTCGATAAAATGGTAATTGGGTGTACTGCATTTTCGTACAGGATGCCCAACACGATATATACCGCCACCAGCGCGGCAAGAATCAACAATGGCATGGTTAACATCGACCGTGCATATACTTGTGCCGCGCCGGCAAAGTTGCCATGGATCGAAGCCGGCATGCGGAGATCCAGCATGGTCTGTTTGATTGCTGCCGTGGCTTTGCTGAGTGACCCGTTGGGTGGCAAGTTGAAAGAGATAGTGCCAGCCACCAAACCGTTCTGGTGGCTGACTTGGGTGGGCGTGTGGTTGTTGACGTAGCTGGCCATGGCCGAAAGCGGCACCATCGTTTCGGCGGCGGTGCTGTCTGCGCTGCCGCTGGAACTGCCGCCCTTGGCGTTGGCGATGGCATTGTTGAGCTGATTGGCCTCCGCGTCGGCATTCAGCGCATTGGTATCGGACGTGCTGGCGGACGCTGTGCCGACGGCAGTCAATGGCCGTACCGGGCTGACTGTGCCGCCATGCATCTGGGTTTGCTGGGGGCCGGTGGGGTTGCCTGCCGCAGTGCTTAGCCAGAGCCGGTCGAGCATCTTCGGCGACTGCCAATACGCAGGCGCCACCTCCATGACCACGAAGTATTGGTTGATCGGGTTAAAGATTGTCGATACCGTGCGTTGACCGAACGCATCATACAGCACGTTGTCGATTTGGTTGGGCATAAAGCCGTAGGCCATGGCGATGGCACGATTGAAGTGGATATAGGTCTGCAGGCCATTTTGCTGAAGATCCGAGTTGACGTCCTGAAT
>JAJYHV010000006.1 GCA_021790515.1 Pseudomonadota bacterium | reverse complement strand
CCGCTTTTCTGATTGCAACATGCATGGCGAATCAGATTCTGGCGGGGTTTCGGGTCAGTTACCGATCGAAACACGACATCAGTATTTCATTAATAACTTAAATAATTAGATTATCTGGTAATCAACCTTGAATTACGGTAGCTCTCGTTATAGAATCCTGCCATTGTCTTGCCATTGTCTTGCCTGAAATGGCAGGTCGGTGGCTAAATATCAAGGAGAACATTGATGGCATGGAGACTGGAATCGATAGCTTTGTTGGTCGGGTCGTTACTGTGTGCAGGAACGGCTCTGGCGGCTGCATCACCCCAGGATGAAATCCGGCATGGGGAATATGTCGCCCATCTGGGCGATTGTGTGGCCTGTCATACGGCGCCGGGCGGGAAGCCGATGGCTGGCGGATTGGACATGAACACCCCATTCGGCGTCATTCATTCGACCAATATCACGCCAGATGTGGCAACAGGTATTGGCAGCTATACGTTTGAACAGTTTGATCGTGCCATGCGTAAGGGTGTCGCAGCAGATGGGCACAACCTGTATCCTGCCATGCCATATCCGTCGTTTGAAAAGATCGCATCGGATGATATGCATGCGTTATATGCTTACATCATGCATGGTGTGGCGCCTGTGCACCAGCCAAATATCAAGAACGATCTGCAATGGCCATTTAATATGCGTATCGGTCTGGCTTTCTGGGATATCGCTTTTTTGAGTGATCAACCTTTTCGCTACAATCCCGCGCATACACCGCAATGGAATCGTGGCGCGTATATTGTCGAGGGTCTGGGGCATTGTGGTTCTTGCCATACGCCACGCGGCATCGGTTTTCAGGAAAAGGCTCTGACGGAAGCAGGTGAAGACAGCGGCAAGTATTTTCTGGCGGGTTCTTCGGTAGAGAACTGGCGTGCGGTTAATTTGCGTCATTTGTGGTCGGCGCCGGAAATCGCCCAGTTTTTGAAAACCGGTGTGGGCGATCGGGCGACAGCGTTTGGCAGCATGACCGAAGTCGTCCATAACAGCAGCCAGTACTTTACCCCGGGTGATTTGGCGGCGATCGGTGAATATATTCATGCGCTGTCCCCTAATCCGGAGGAGATGCCGAATCGGCATGTCCCCTATCGTGATGCCAAAACCAGCGCTGATGATTTGTATCGCACGCGTGGTGGTTTAGGGTACGTTCAATTCTGTTCCACTTGTCATCAGGCAGATGGCAAAGGGGCATCGCAGTTCTTCCCGCCGCTTGCCAGCAATACGTCAGTACTGGCGAAAGACCCGACTTCCAT
The DNA here is from genome assembly GCA_021790515.1 of Pseudomonadota bacterium. GTDB lineage: Bacteria > Pseudomonadota > Gammaproteobacteria > Burkholderiales > Sulfuriferulaceae > Sulfuriferula. The sequence continues at coordinate 11,259 of JAJYHV010000006.1, read as the reverse complement.
CATTCATGTGGTGCTGACCGGTTCTTATACTGCGGTAACACAGGGCGCACCACATCGGTTCGGCATGCCGGGTTATGCTGAGTTGAGCGATCAGGAATTGGCCGAGATTATCAGTTTCGTGCGTACCCGGTGGGGTAATCAGGCTGCACCGGTGACAGCAGCGAAAGTGCATGCCATGCGTGAGGCGTTGAATCTGCGGCCGGAGGCGCCGTCAAAATTTGTTACGCCACGTTATGCGGCAATGCTGAATAATCCGAATGCGGCGCAACTGATATATGGCATGCAACTGATGCAGGATACCAAGCAGTTGTTGCCCAATAATGTTGGCGATGCATTGACTTGCAACAGTTGCCATATCAACGGTGGAACGGTAGCCAAGGCATCGCCGTACGTGGGTCTGGCCGCCATGTTCCCGAGCTACGCAGCGCGTGCGGGCAAGGTGATCGACTTCAAGGATCGCGTCAATGGCTGTTTCCTGCGCTCCATGGCGGGAACAGCGCTGGACAAGAATTCGCCGCAGATGAACGCCATGATTGCGTATATGGACTGGATGCGTGGCGACGCTCAAAAGGGACAGAAGATTCCAGGACGTGGTATCGGTAAAGTCAGCAAGAAGATTGTGCCGAACGAAGTACATGGTAAATTGGTGTACGAAAACTCCTGTGCCGTGTGTCATGGCAAGAACGGTGAAGGCATCCAGCGCGCCGACGGCAGCTATCTGTTCCCGCCGTTGTGGGGTGACAAGTCGTTCAATATCGGTGCCGGCATCGCCAAAACCTATACCGCAGCTGCATTCGTGAAAAACGACATGCCCATGGCAAACACTCTGCATTTTCCGCAAGGAGCAGGAGGTTTGAGCGATCAGGATGCGGTAGATGTGGCGCAATACTTTACTCACATGCCGCGTCCGGATTTTCCACCCAAGGTGAAAGACTGGCCGAATGGTGGCAAGCCGTCTGATTCGCGGTACTGATCAAAAAAGCCATACCTGAGGGTATGGCTTTTTTGTGGGGGTGAGCATTTTCTCTGGGCGGAGCGCGCGTCACGCATGTGACCAATGACGTGTATGTTGGAGTGTGATTACCGTGGAGGATATACAGAATCATGGCGCTGAATCTGTCGTTGCTGGCTGGTATGTTGATTCTGCAATGGGGTATTCTGTTCGCGCTGCCGCAATGGGTGACGGGTGGCGTTTTTTTGGACGGTGCGGCGGTGCTGGCTGTTTTGCTGAGCCTGCCGCTGTGGGCGCTCATTCACGAATGCATGCATGGCGTCCTGACGGGACGGCAACGCTTCGACCAGATGGCCGGACGTGTTCTGGCTGTCCTGTTTGGTGCGCCTTATCGGGTGTTGCGCGCCGGCCACCTGTTGCATCACCGTTATAATCGCCAACCGCCGGACCGGTCGGAAATCTATGATGCGCGGCAACGAACGCGTATCCGGGCGGCACTGTCCTACTATGCTGTTTTGTTGGGCGGGTTATATCTGGCCGAGGTGTCGACATCGTTGTTGTTTTGGCTGCCGTTGCCGGTATTGCGCGCCTTGCGGTCGCGCATGAGTGACAAGACCGGACTGGCCGGACGCATTGTCGATGCCGTGACCGGACGCGCCGCCGTGTTGTTCGAGGTTCGGCTGGATGCGCTGTTGATCCTGTTGATATGGGGGGCAGCTTTTGTTGTCTGGGGCGCCAACGGATGGGTCCTGGCATTGATACTGGCCGGTCGTGCCGTGCTGATTTCATTACACGACAATTTATATCACTATGCTACGGCGCTGGATGGTCATTCGGTATCAACGCCGCGGCTACCGGTTTTGGTATCATCGCTGTTGTTACATTTCAATTATCATGCGACGCATCATCGCTATCCCCGTTTGGGCTGGCAATTGTTGCCGCAGCGTTTTTTTGCCGAGCAAGGTGAATTTACCGGCTATTGGGGGCGTATGTTGCTGCGTCAATTGAAAGGGCCATTGCCAGACAAAGGTACATGACTGCCGTACGATGCGTTATCTGTCGGACGAGAAAAAAGAAAGCGTCATGCTCAATTGTTTTGCCGCGGGATTTGAATCCGGGTTACAAAAGCTGGCAGATGGACTATGCAAGCCGCGAGGGGAAAAGCGCTACGACAAACTCATGGAATGCACAGGACGACTCAGGGAAAAAACCGGGGCGTCCATTTCATTGATTCATGGCCTCATGGCCACCGCCATTGGAACTGTTGTTACTGACCTGGATGAGACACATTACTGTTCAAATCTGCAGATCCCACTTGACCGAACAGACCGGCATAGCCGTTGACGATCATGTTCGCAACTATGCTATGGAACGAACCGATTATGTGCTCACTCAGATTGTTGATGGCATGATCCAAGCCGTTGAATGTCAGGGTGACGGCATTGCCCGCGCCCAGCGCCCAGTTGGGCGGTAATGGTGCCACGGTTGCTCACTGTGTTGCCGGCTTATTGATTACTGGTGACACCGCACCAGAACGCCTGCGCGAAGCGCAGGCCAGTGGCATATCCCTACAGCACGAACCGGTGTCGTCCACACGTCCATACCATGGATTGATAGAGAGGCTGCCTCATCAAAAATAAAGGCGTTCGTATTTTGTAGTTGGTGGCAATCAGATCGCCGGCTTTTAAAACTTCGCCTTTCAGGCAGGTTAAACCTTGATTATAGTGTCGCTGTAAAGCGCCATCAGCGTGTCGTGAGTCATCAATCGCATTGGCTCGATGAGCGCCTGCGCGACCAGAATACGATCAAACGGGTCTTGATGGTGTGCAGGTAAATCTTCTACGGCAACGGAATGCTCTACATCAACGGGCAGAAACCGATAACCCGATTCTTGGAAATAGTGCACGGCTGTTTGGCTGGAAACGGGCATATCACCGCGCCCTGATGCATGTTTGATTGCAATTTCCCAGATACTTGCTACGCTCACCCAAACGGTGGTTTTTGGCGATTGAATGACGTCCCGAGCCTTTGAAGATAATTTTGGACTGTCTGTAATCGCCCACAGCGCCACGTGAGTATCCAGCAACAAATTCATGGTCAGACTCGTCCCATAAACAACCTGGCCATTTCATCATTGTGTTCATCAATACTTTCTGGCACCACAAACAAACCTTTCGCTACGCCAATCCGTTTTTCGGGTATGGACACATTAATTGGCACCAGTTTGGCTGCGGGATGTCCATTTCTGGCTATTACGATCTCGCGCACACGTCCGTTCTCAATGGACTCCACCAAACGGGATAAGGAAGACTTGGCTTGTAACATATTTACCGCTTGCATATTTCCTCCTGTAAAAGATTGAATCAGTCTGATACAACGTATGTTAGGGAAGCGCTGATTAATTCCCACACGGTCGCGACGATGGCTTGGCGGGATGAAATGCAAGGCGCGACGCGCAGTCAAGGGTTATTCTCCCTTGGGTCAGTACCCAAGAAATAGCCTTGACAAGCGGCGCAACGCGGCAGTTCGCCCGCCAAGCCCCGTCCCGCCGTGTATACTTTGCACGTTTTCAACGTGGCGGTTGCAACCAAATTGCGCACTCGCTTCGCCGACCTCCTTGGCATCGTAGTCCCGGCTACGACCTTCGTCGTTCGTCTCGCGATCATCGCAATTTGGTCTGCTTTGCTTCTCGTGGAGGAGTTGATCAGCGCTTCCTTAGTCTAGCCTGGCTAATAACCAGTGTCAAGAGATGTTGAATTCGCTGTTTCAACCCATATCCGTGAGAAATTTTTCGTTTTGTGGGCGTGCTGATTCATTCCCGCATGGTCGCGACGTTGGTTTGGCGTGATGAGATGCAGGGCGCGACGGGCAGTCAAGAATTGTGCAATGGGTGATGGCAACGCACAAATCTGCCATCTGGCAGTTCACGGGGTTCCGGATATCGGGTTTGACACAGTGTGTCGGCATGGGCGCAACGCGGATGGAAGTGGCAGCCGGTTGGCGGATGCAGCACGGATGCCGCCTCGCCTGCCAATCCGTCTGGCAGATGACGAGACAGGTCGGGTATGGCGGATAACAGGGCTTGTGTGTAGGGGTGGGCGGGTTGCCGGGCGATGCGCTGGCTGTCACCGCTTTCCACGATACGGCCAAGGTACATGACTGCGGTACGATGTGCTATCTGTTGGGCGAGTGGCAGATTATGGGTAATGAACAGCAGACCCAAGCCCATGTCTTGCTGGATGTCGCGCAACAGACGAATGATTTGTGCCTGCACCGAGACATCGAGTGCGCTGGTGGGTTCGTCGCAAATCAGCAGTTTGGGTTTGACGGCCAGCGCGCGAGCAATGGCGATGCGTTGGCGCTGACCACCGGAGAATTCGTGTGGATAGCGGGCGAGAACCTGTTCGGGTAGCCCAATGCGTTGTATCAGTGTTTTCAGCCAGTCGCGCCGACTTGCATCGTTCGGCATGGTGTTGAGCGCCAGCATGCCTTCCTCCAGAATTTGCCGGATGGTGTGGCGCGGGTTGAGTGAAGCGAATGGATCCTGAAAGACCATCTGTATCTGCGTACGTTGGCTATTCGACCATGGCTGGCGAGCGTCGTATGTTTTTCCGTCAAGTTCAATATGGCCGGAAGAAGGTGACACAAGATGCAGGATAGCCTTGCCCAGCGTGGTTTTTCCACAACCGGATTCGCCAACCAGCGCCAGCGTCTCGCGTTGCGCCAGCGTGAGATTGATGTCATCGACTACGGTAATGTATTGTGTTGCAGGCCACCACCCCGATGCGCGCACGGGAAACCGGACGGTCAGATTTTTGACGGTCAGTTGCTGTGTTGTGGCAGTCGATGGCGTTGCGAATAGCGTTGTGTCGAACGCGGGATGGACAGAAAAATTCAGGTCAGGATGATGGCAGCGAATGCCGTGTCCGGCAGCAAGCCATGTCCAGTCTGGCGTTTGCCGGCGACAGATATCGTCTGCCAGATGGCAGCGTGAGGAAAAGCGGCAGCCGGTGGTTTTTTCTTCCGGTGTGGGGACTTGTCCTGGAATGCTCAGTAGTTGCCCGTACTGTGGCAGGGCGGCAAACAGCTTTTGACTGTAAGGGTGCGTTGCCTGTTGGAAGAATCTGTCGCGGGGGGCGATTTCCATCAATTCGCCGGCGTAGAGCACCCCGATATGGTTCGCCATGGCCGCTGCCACGCCAATATCATGGGTAATCAGCAGCATGCCCATGTTGCGCTGGCGTTGGATTTCGCATAACAGATTCAATACTTGCGCTTGCACTGTCACGTCGAGTGCTGTCGTGGGTTCGTCGGCAATCAGCAGTTGTGGGTTGCCCGCCAGCGCCATGGCTATCATCACCCGTTGTTTCATGCCGCCAGAAACATGTAATGGGTAATCTTGCAAACGGCGCTGTGGTTCGGCAATACCTACGGCGTGCAACAGTTCGCTTGCGGCCTCGCGCAGCGGTTGGCCGCGAAGCTTGCGGTGTAGACGTAGTGCTTCCATAATCTGTTCGCCCAGTGTCAGTACCGGGTTGAGGCCGGTCAGGGCTTCTTGGAATATCATGCCGATGGCGCCGCCGCGCAGTTGGCGCATCCGGGATTCCGGCAGGGCAAGCAGGTTTTCTCCGTGCCAGTGGATGGCGCCGTGAATGGCTTGAATACTGATCGGCAGCAGGCGAAGAATGGCCAGCGCAGTCATTGATTTGCCCGATCCGGATTCACCCAGCAGCACAAATGTTTCGCCATGCCGGATGCTGAAATCGAGTCGATTGACCAGAACGCCCTGATCTGTTGCCAGCGTCAGTTGCTCAATGCGTAGCAAGGGTGGTTGCTGTATTGTCATCGTTTTGCCAGCGGGTCAAATGCTTCGCGCACAGCATCGGCAAACAGGTTTGCTGCCAGCACCAGCGTAAACATTCCGATAAAGGCGGCCATGAGCGGCCACCAGATAACAGGTTCGCGTGACAGTTCAAGGCGGGCGGCATTAATCATGTTACCCCAACTGTGCATGCCGGGATCGACGCCAACGCCGATATAGGAGAGAACCGCTTCTGCCAGTACCAGTCCGGAAAAATCCATGACGAGGCTGATCAGAATCAGGTGAGACAGATTGGGTAGCAGGTGTTGCCACAGGATGCGCCACGATGGAACACCAAACGCGCGTGCGGCCTGTATGTAGTCCAGTTCGCGCAGTTTCAGCGTTTCACCACGCAAAATGCGGCATAAGCCGGTCCAATTGGTCATGCCCAGAATGACGCACAGAAACAGCAACCGGATATCACTGCGTGATGCAGTGCTGTCAAACATCGCCGGATGGGTTTCAATGAAGCCCTGCATTAATAATACGGTGGCAGCTATCAGCAAAACCGAAGGAATGGCATTGAGTGTGGTGTATACATATTGCACCAGATCATCGACCCAACCACCAAAATAGCCCGCTGCAAGACCAAGTCCAACGGCCAGGGGCAATGTCACCAATGTGGCAAGACAACCCATCATGAGTCCTGTCCGAACACTTTTAATGCTGTCATACAACACGTCCTGACCGATTTCGTTGGTGCCGAATACGTGGAAGTTGCCGGCGAGTTCGATGGTGCTGCCTATGAGCATGCTCAATAACAGCAGGGTAAGCGAAAAACTGCGCCAAGGAAATTTTGGCCAGGGAAATTTTGGCCAGGGAAATTTTGGCCAAAGAAATTTGGGCTCAGGATCGGGTGTGACGTGCTGTCCTGGCGCTGTCGTTCGAGCAGCGAACGTGCGCGTGATGGACACAATGACGAGCAATAAACCGACGCCAGTGATGCCGCCATACAAAGCGCCACGCAGGGCAAGTTTCGTTCTGGCGTGGGGAGGGGTTTGTCCACCGAGTTGTAGTGGTCTGCGTACCTCGATAACCTCGCCGCCGGCACCCCGTTCCGGGGTGGCAGAAAATGCCCGTCGCGCCAGTGGAGCGGCGTAGCTGGTTTCATTGTGGGTTCGTAACGGAGTGAGCAGGGCGTCGAGCACACTGTAAACGGTAACGCTGTATTGCGCCTGTTTGTTGATGGCGGGCAGACGCACGCGATAATGCAACGAATCGACGAGGCCGATACTGCCATAACACAGTAAAATGAGCATGCTTATCACAGCGAGCGGTTGCTGCCACAAGCGTTGCCAGCCGGCGCGCATCTGTGCCCGGCTGGCGAATAACAGGATCAGCATTAGCATGATGCCAAGCCAGGCCAGGCCATCTGTCCATAAAATGACGGGTTGCCACCTGGTCATGACAACCTCACCCGTGGGTCAACCCAGCCATAGGCAATATCGGTCAGCCATAAGCCAATCAGATACAGTGCCGAGCCAATGAACACCATGGCGCGCACGACGGCAAAATCTTGTGACTGGATGGCATCGACCACATACGAACCGAGTCCGGGAATGCCAAAAAATGATTCAGTCAACAAGCTACCCATGAACAACAGGGGGAGCACCGTGACTGCGCCCGTCAAAATGGGAATCATGCCGTTTTTCAGCACATGGCGAAACAGGATGCGTGATTCATCCAATCCTTTTGCGCGTGCGGTACGCACATAATCTTTGCCGATTTCTTCCAGAAAGATACTACGGTACCAGCGCATACCGTTGCCGATGCCGGCGACAACCGAGATGGCGATGGGTAATAATACGAATCGCCAACTGTCTACGCCAGGCACAAAACCGGAGATAGGTACCCAGCGCCATAGATGGGCGATGACAAATTGTCCCCCAATGATATAGAACAGACCGGAGACGGACATCAGCGCGACGGCGATGATGACGCCGACGCGATCAGCCAGGCTGGCGCGCATCCATACCAGCATCAAAGCCAGGCTGATATTGGTGCCAAGCCCGATGATGAATGCCGGTAGCGCAATGGACAGGCTGGGGCCGGCACGTTGACGGATTTCACGGGCGATGTCCCTGCCATCGTCAGACAGTCCAAAATGGAGAGTGAACATGCTGAGTGATTTATGCACGAACAATGTGTCGGTCAGTGCCTGCCAGTGGGTTTCGTGCCGGTTGTAAAACAGTGGCAGATCATATCCGTGGCTGTGTTCCCAGTTCAGGATGGCGGCATGGTTGACGTGTTTGATGCCAAGATGCATGCGAGCGATGTCATCTGGCGTGTTGACCATGAAAAACAGGCAAAAAGTGAGCAGATTGACGCCAAGCAGAATAGGGATGGCATATAGTAAACGGCGCAGCAGGTAGCGTATCATGATGCGGTTCTTTCATCGCGGCGGCGTTTGATGCGCCACATGGACAATCCAGCCAATGGCAGGATGCCTGCGATTGCTGCCAGCGGCCAGACGACAGGGCGGTTCCAGCGGGTACGCTCCTGCTCGCGCAAAGCAGGATTGAGGTGGATGTATTTGATGGTGTTATTGGCGATGGGCATGGGTTTGGTTGGTCCAATCCATGCCTGACGCAAAACGTATTGGCGGGGAAAATAACCGAACATCCACGGCGCATCCTGCTGCAAAATTTTGACCATTTGCTGAATGATGGCAAATCGTTGTGGTGTGTTGTCCATGTTTTTCATTTGTTCAAACAATGCGTCATAGGCCGGATTGTGATAATTGGCATCGTTTTCACCGCCACTGGACAGCTTGCTGTTCGGGCCATAGAACAGAGCGAGAAAATTTTCCGGATCCGGATAATCTGCATTCCAGCCGTCGACAAAGATTTGTGTTGTGCCATGGCGGATTTTATCTTCAAACCGGTTGAAATCACTGCTGCGCGAAATGAGCTGAATATTGAGTCTGGCCAGTTGGGATACCATCCAGTCTACGTATGCTTTGGCGTTGGGGCCGGTAAAGGTGTTGTCGTAATATAATACCAGCGGCGCGCCGGTTTGACTGTCCCGCCCGTTTGGATAGCCGGCCTCGGCCAGTAAACGTCGTGCATCGGTAATCGGGCGTCGTTCGATATGCCCATCGACCAGATGATAAGTCACAGGATCGATATCGGCTGGTGTGTCATCGTAACCAAAGATTCCCGGCGGGATGGGTGATTGTGCCGGAATGCCTCGTCCATTGAGAAAAATGGTGATAAATTCTTCATAGTTGACCGCGATGGAAATGGCCTGCCGTAATCGGCGTGCCCGTATTGAATTGCCGCCAACGGTACTGTCGTGCATATTGAATGCGATGTAGCTGACAACCGGGAGTGTGCTGGTGCTCAGTGTGATACCCTGATTGCGCAAGGCTGGTGTGACGTGTGGGTTGCCTTTGATACCAGTGGCGATGGCTTGATTGAAATTATCGGTGCTGATAGCGGAATAATCATAATATCCTTGCAGGAATTTGTTCCAGTACGGGATGGTTTCTTTTTCCAGGCTGAATACAATGTTATCAATAAACGGCAATGGCTTGCCGGCATCGCGTAGCAGACCTTTTGCCGCATCGTCGGTGCTGCCCGTATTCGGATAGCGCTCGTGATGAAAATTCGGGTTGCGTGACAAGACCATACGCCAGTTCGGATTCATTAGCGTGAGTTGGTAAGGACCGGTGCCGACCGGATGCCAGTCAAGGGTGAAATTGTGTGCCGACATGCCAGGTTGATGATAAAACGCATCGACTGCTCTGGGGATGGGGGCGAAAAATGGCATGGCAAGCCAATAAGAAAATTGCGGGTATTTGCCATACAGGCGAATCTGTAACGTGTAACGGTCGATTTGGCGAACACCACTCAGTGTGTAATGATCAAGGTCGATGAATTCATCGTTGCCGGGGTGGGGGTGGTCGTGCGCCAGCTTGGCCGCCAATTGTTTCATGCCGACGATGTTGTCGGACATGATGCCGAGTATCGGACAATTTGTTTGTGGCGAAGCCAGGCGTTTGATGGCGTATACATAATCGGCTGCGGTCAGCTCTTGCGTGCCATGATGGGTAAAATCCTGCCAGCGGTTCAGTTGCCGCCATGCCGACGTTGTGAGCGGCCAATATGTATATTGGCCGAAGCGGTTGCGCGCAAAAGCGGGATGTGGTTGGTAAAAAATCCCCGGCGTCAGATGCAGGGTGTAAATGCTTTGCGCGATGGCGGCAACGGGCGCATTGTTGACCAACGGTTTCCCCGTGGCATCAAGGTACTGGATATCCGGCATGTTGCGCAAGGTGAGCGGTATGAGTGTGTATGGGCGTTTCAGGTAATCGTATTGCAACGGCGGTTCGACAATCTGTCCTATGATTTCATAGGCATCTGTACTGTAGGCGATCGCCGGGTCAAGATGTTTCGGGCGTTCCTGAAATGCCAGATACAATGTGTTGCTGCCGGATTCGGCAGCCGGGTAGGGATCATTCCACACAGACTGATGACAGCCGGTGAGTAACAACATCAGGACAAGGAAAAACAGACGTAACATGATGCAAGTGTAACCCAGATGAGCGACAATCGGTATAATGGCGGATTGTTGTTTATTTGGGATGGCATGATGGGATTTTTACGCGATAAAAAAATATTGATTACCGGTATGATTAGTGAGCGCTCCATCGCTTATGGTATCGCCAAGGCGTGTCATCGTGAAGGGGCTGTGCTGGCGTTCAGTTATCAGGGCGAAAAGATAGCTGATCGCGTACGCGAACTGGCGGCAGAATTTGGTTGCCAGTTGGTCTTCCCCTGTGATGTGGCAAGCGATGAAGAAATTGAACAATTGTTTGTCTCTTTGGGTAAAGAATGGCAGAGCCTGGACGGTATCGTGCATGCTGTGGCTTTCGTGCCGCGACAGGCGCTGGCAGGTGATTATCTGGAAACGGTCAATCGGGAATATTTTCGCATCGCGCATGATATCAGTTCGTACAGTTTTGCGGCACTGGCCAAAGCCGGTTTGCCATTGATGCAGGATAGTCGTGGCGCTCTGTTGACGCTGTCATACCTTGGTGGTGTGCGCTCGGTACCGAATTATAATGTGATGGGACTTGCCAAGGCGAGCCTGGAAACCAATGTGTACTACATGGCGCAAAGCCTGGGTCCCAAGGGAATCCGTGTGAACGGCATCTCCGCCGGCCCGATTCGCACCCTGGCGGCCAGCGGAATCGGCGGCATTCACCGTATTCTGAGTCATGTGGAAAAAAATGCGCCGTTGCGCCGCAATGTGACGATCGAAGAAGTCGGCAATGCAGCGGCTTTTTTGCTTTCTGATCTTGCCAGCGGGATTACCGGCGAAATTACCTATGTCGATGCCGGTTTTAGTACCACCATGGGGTCGGATATTGAATGATGGCTTGTTTTTACCTCGTTCCGATTTTAGGGAAGATGTGATGGACATCCTCCCACCGCTTCCTTAG